>JAFAPL010000085.1 GCA_019247135.1 Chloroflexota bacterium
GCGCTGCGCGAAGCGGCCGTGCGCAAGGGCCTGTCGGTCTCCGAGTACGGCATCGCCGAGACGGAGACCGGAACGGTGCACGCGTTCGGCACGGAGGAGGAGGTCTATGCGTTCCTCGGCTACGACTGGATTCCGCCGGAGCTGCGCGAGGACGACGGGGAGATCGAGGCTGCCCAGGCAAATTCGCTTCCACGACTCGTCGAGCTCTCGGACATCAAAGGTGACCTGCACAGTCACACCAACTGGACGGATGGGACGCTGCCTCTCGAGGACATGGCCAAAGCCGCCAGAGCGAGGGGCTATCAGTACCTCGCGCTGACGGATCACACGCGCAACCTGGCGCTCACGCGCGGTCTCACGCCCGAACGGCTCGCGGAACAGCACGCGCTGGTGCAGCGACTCAACCAGAAGATGGCGCCATTCGTCATCCTGCACGGGACCGAGATGGACATCCTCCAGGATGGTGCGCTCGACTTTCCGGATGACGTCTTGCGCACGCTGGACTACGTTTCGGTTTCCGTCCATACGGCCTTTCGGCAACCCAGAGAGGTGATGACCGAGCGCATCGTGCGCGCGATCTCGAATCCGCTGGTACATACGCTCAATCACATGCACGGCCGCAAGATCGGCCGTCGTGACGGCTATGCCGTCGACACCGAAGCCGTGCTCGAGCATGCGGCGCAGGTTGGCTGCGCGCTCGAGCTCAACGCTACGCCCGATCGCCTCGACCTGAACGGGACGTGGGCCAGGCATGCGCTGCGCATGGGTGCACGCTTCACCGTGAGCAGCGATGCCCATAGCGAGAGCGATTTCGACTACATGCAGTTCGGCATCGGCAGCGCGCGCCGGGGCTGGCTAACGGCGGCGGACGTGCTCAACACGCGGCCGCTGGAGGAGCTGCGGCAGCTACTCAACGCGCGCCGCTCCTCCTGACCGCATAAGGGTTGCTCCAGTTGCGGCCGCCGGCTACAGTCGGGCCACGCGTCGCTCTCTAGAAGTCGAAGTCGAACTCGCACACGAACGAGATTCAGAGCGATGCCGAACCAGGTCATTGCAGGGATTGGAGGCCGCGGAACCGCAGGATCGTGTGGACACTCGGTGAGACGCTGCGCCAGGCGCGCCTGGACAAGGGTGTGTCTCTGGCCGACGCGGCCCGCGAGACACGCATCCGCCGCGCCTACCTCGAAGCTCTCGAAAGTGAGGACCCTGCTGCCTTGCCCGCGGCCGTGTACACCCGCGGCTTGCTCAAGACCTACGCGGAGTACCTCGGGCTCAATGCCCAGTCCATGCTGGACCTCTACCAGCCTGGCGCTCGACGGGAAACGGGTCCGCCCCTCCGCGCGGCCGTACCGCGCGTCGCCATCCCGCGGCAGATCCCGATTCGACCCGTGCTGTACGGGATCGGCGGGATCGTGTTCATCGTGCTGCTTGGCTTTGGCTGGAACCTGTACCAGGACGTACAGCAGAGCTTGCGCGCCGCGGACAGCACAGCCATTCGGCCGCGCCAGGGCACGCCGACACCGACGGGCGCCCGCCTGCCGACGGCGATCCCGGTGGCGCTGGCAGCCGCCAGTCCGTCGCCGAGCCCGACCCAGGAGCCGCCACCCACGCCCGCGCCGACATCAACCCCGCCGATCGATGGCATCTTGGTAGAGTTTCGGACGAGCGGCCGCGTCTACGTCGAGGCTGCGGTGGACGGCAAACAGGTGCTGGCCGAGACGCTGGCGCCCGGCACCCAGCGCTCGCTGCCGCTGGCCAGCTCGAATGTGATCATGCGCGTGAGCAATCCTTCACTGGTCGACGTGACGGTCAACAACGTCCACCAGGATCCACAAACTGGCACGAACCCCATGGAGTTGTCATGGCGTCGCTGAGCGATGCGCGCAAGAGCTTTCACCTTGTGTCGCTCGGCTGCGCCAAGAACACCGTTGACTCGGAGGCAATAGAACAGCTCCTGCTCGCCAAGGGTCATCAGCGGGCCCCGAATGCGACCCAGGCTGACGTGTTGATCGTCAACACCTGCGGCTTCATCGAACAGGCCAAGCAGGAGTCCATCGACACGTTGCTCGAACTGGGTGACGCGAAGCGCGCGGACCAGAAGCTGGTCGCGACCGGCTGCCTGGTCGAGCGCTACCCGCGCGAGCTGCCGAACGAGCTGCCCTCGGTCGATGCTTTCGTGGGTGCCCGCAACTGGTCGGTCCTGCCCGAGGTCGTCTCTGAACTGGACGAGCTTCGCGCGCCCGGCGACTCGCTCGCGCTCGCCGAGCTGGCGCCGCCCGGCGCGCTCGACCTGACCATGCCGTCGCGCAACGCGACCGGCCCGAGCGCGTACGTGAAGATCTCCGACGGCTGCGACCAGCGCTGCGCGTTCTGCGCCATTCCGTTCATGAAGGGCAATCACCGTAGCAAGCCGCGCGACCTGATCCTCCGCGAGATCGGCGAGCTGCTCGAGCAGGATGTGCGCGAGATCGTGCTCGTCGGCCAGGACACGACGCGTTACGGCCACGACCTGGGCGAGCAGGACGGCCTGGCCCACCTGCTCGAGTCGATCACCGATACCTTCCCGCGGCTGCCGTGGATTCGAGTCATGTACGCGTATCCAAGGCATGTGACGGAAGGCTTTCTCACGGTCATGCGGGAGCGCGAGCAGGTCTTGCCGTACATCGACATGCCGCTGCAGCACACGCACCCCTGGACGCTGGCGCGCATGCGCCGCCCGCACCGCGACACCGACGACCTGATCGCCTGGATGCGCGACCGCGTGCCTGGTCTGGTGCTGCGGACGACCTTCATCGTCGGGTTCCCGGGCGAGACCGAGGCCGAGTTCGACCATCTCGTCGAGTCCGTGCGGCGTTTACGGTTCGATCGGGTTGGCGTGTTCACGTACTCGCACGAGGAAGGCACCGCCTCGTACGCGATGCGCGGACAAGTGCCTGAGCGAGAAAAACGCCGCCGCAAGTCGCGCCTGATGGCCGAGGCGCGCCAGATCACGCTCGAGGCGAACCGACGACTCGTCGGCCGCCGGCTGGACGTGCTGATCGAAGGTCGCCCCGAGGCGGGCTCCGACTGGTACGCCGGGCGCTCCTGCCGTGATGCGCCCGAGGTCGACGCTCTGGTCCTGGTGAAGGCGCCAGAGCTGCGCGTCGGCGATTTCTGTCGGGTGCGCGTCGAGCGCGCGCTTGACTACGACCTGCTCGCGCGCCCGGTTTGACGGGTGCATGGAGGAAGCGGGCGCACTGCTCGAGGCGTGTCGCGCGTGCGGTTGGCGACTGGCCGTGGCTGAGACCGACACGGGTGGCCTGCTGCTCGAACGCCTCACGGCCGTGCCGGGCAGCAGCGCCGTCGTGCTCGGCGGCGTGGTCCCGTATGCGGACAGCCTCAAACGGTCACTGCTTGGCGTCAGTGCCGAGCTGCTCGCGAGCTTTGGCGCGGTAAGCGCCGAAGCGGCCGCCGCGATGGCCGAGGCGGTGCGGGAGAGAACCGGCGCCGATCTCGGCGTGGCCACGACGGGCATCGCCGGGCCCGGCGGCGCAACGGAGGCGAAAGCGGTCGGCCTGGCGTACGTGGCCGCGGCGACCGCCGCCGGCAGCCGCGTCCGCGAGTACCGCTGGTCTGGCGACCGGACGCAGAATCGTGAGTCGAGCGCCCGCGCGGCGCTGCAGCTCGCGCTCCAGCTGCTCCCGCAAAAATAATGACAGATTCGAACGTATGTGCTAGATTAGTCTGGAGACGAGGGGACCAGGCTTTCAAATCTGATCCTTCGTAGGGAGAGGAATCGATGGCTGAGGCCGACAAGAAGAAGGCGATCGAGAACGCCATCTCGAACATCGAGAAACAATTCGGCAAGGGCTCGATCATGAAGCTGGGCGAAGCCCAGCAACGCATGGCCGTCGACGTCGTGCCGACCGGCTCGATCGCCCTGGACATCGCGCTGGGTGTCGGTGGCGTCCCGCGCGGGCGCGTCGTCGAGGTCTTCGGTCCCGAGTCGTCAGGCAAGACGACGCTCGTCCAGCACATCATTGCCGAAGCGCAGCGCATGGGTGGCGTGTGCGCGATCATCGACGCCGAACACGCGCTCGATCCGTCCTATGCACGCAAGGTCGGCGTCAACGTCGACAACCTGTTCATCTCCCAGCCCGACTCGGCCGAGCAGGGGCTGGAGATCGCCGAAGCGCTGGTGCGCTCGGCGGCGTTCGACGTGGTCGCGATCGACTCGGTGGCCGCGCTCGTGCCGCGCGCCGAGCTCGAAGGCGAGATGGGCGATACCCACGTCGGGCTGCAAGCACGCCTCATGTCACAGGCGTTGAGGAAGCTGACGGGGGCGATCAACCGCAGTCGCACGTCGCTGGTGTTCACCAATCAGCTGCGGGAGAAGGTGGGCGTGATGTTCGGCTCGCCCGAGACGACGCCTGGCGGTCGCGCGCTGAAGTTCTACGCGTCGGTACGGCTGGACGTGCGGCGTATCGACTCGATCAA
>JAFAPL010000093.1 GCA_019247135.1 Chloroflexota bacterium
GCCGTACCGGCTCGCTCGGCCGGCACGCTGCTCACCAGCACGGCCGTCAGTGTTGGCACGGACAGAGAGCTGCCAAGCCCGATCAAGATGCTCAACACGGCGAGCAGCCAGATCGGTGCTCCTGCCACCGCAGCACACAAGCCGAGCAGGCCCGTGGCCATCAGCAATTGCCCGGCCGCCACCGGCACACGTGGCCCGAACCGGGCCGCGACGCGCGGCGCGATCAGGGTCACCACGCCCGTTAGCCCCGTCATCGGCACGAATGCCAGGCCCGTCTGCAAGGGCGAGAGCCCGCGCAGTTGCTGGAGGTACAGGCTGAGCAGGAAGACGAGACCGTAGAACCCGACGGTGAATGCGAACCCACCGGCGACCGAGACGGCCACTGGCCGGGAGCGAAACAGTCCCAGCGGCACCATCGGGTGAGCCGCGCGCGGCTGCGCCACAAAAAACGTCACCAACGCCACGACCGCCACCGCCAGCGCCGCCAGCACTCGCGGGGCGGTGAAGCCATCCGCACCGCCTTCGATCAACCCGTAGGTGAGCCCGGCCATGCCCAACACCGCGCTCACCTGGCCGACCCAGTCGAACGGCGCCGTCCGACGTGGCGAGCGTGCGACCCTCGCGAGCAGGTACAGCGCAACCACACCAACGGGCAGGTTGATGAAGAAGATTGCCCGCCAGCTCAGCAAGGTGAGAAAACCGCCGACCACGGGCCCGGCTGCCGAAGCTACCGCGCCGCCGAGCGCCCAGAGCGCGATGGCCCGCGCCCGCTCGTGCGCGTTGGCGAACGCCTCGCGGATGAGGGCCAACGAGGTGGGCATGATCAGCGCGGCTCCGGCGCCCTGAGCCACACGCGCCGCGATCAGCACGCCCATCGTGGGCGCCAGTCCGCAGGCCGCCGAGGCAACCACAAACACTGCCAGCCCCGCCCCGAACGCCCGACGCGCGCCGATGCGATCCGAGAGCGCGCCAGCTGAGAGCAGCAGGGCGGCGAACATGAGCGTGTAGCCGTCCACAACCCACTGCAAGCCGGCGATGCCGCCGCCCAGGTCGGAGCCGATGGCGGGCAGCGCGACGTTGACGACCAGCGCGTCCAGCGTGACCACGAACATGCCGAGCACTGCCACCACCAGCGCTGCGCGCTGATCATGTTGAAGACCTGCTTCCGTCGACACGTGCGCGGCCGGAGCGCGGTGCTCCACCGGAGCGGGTCGTTGCTGGAGTGCAGCAGCCATTTTCAGTCCGATCCGATGCGCAACAGCGTCTTGATGGCGCGTCGCTGGTCCATGGCGCGGTAACCCTCCGCTACCTCGTCCAGCGGCAGCGTGAGGTCAAACACGCGTCCTGGATTGATCTTGCCGTTGCACACCAGCTCGATCAGCTCGGGCAGGAAGCGGCGCACCGGACGGGCTCGTGGCCTGGTTGGTGTGAGTTTGCATACGCGGGGGTGCTTCCTTCGTTGGCGTCACTGACGCCGGGTCAGATTCAGTTAAACCGCTGGGAGCATTACCCCGTCCAAGACAAGTTGCCTTGCCTGTGATAAGGCGCGCTTATGTATCGGGGTGGCGGTTTAGAGGCGTGGACGGTCGACCAGCCTTGGCTCGCGCCCCAGCTCCTGAGCCAGGTCGATGAACCGTCGAGCCGCCAGCGAAGGGGGTTGGCGGAAGGCAAGGCCGAGCGCGACGGTCGGCTCAGGCTCAGCAAAGCGGCGAAAGGTGACGCCCGGGTAGCGCAGCGTGACCGCGCGCTCCTCGACCAGCAGCGTGATGCCCACGCCTTCGGCGACCGCCACCAGGATGCGCTCTTCGGTCGGTTCCGTGCGCACGATGTCCGGCGGGCTCGAGCCGTACACCTGGGACAGGCTGTGGTCGTACACCCCCGGGCTGCTGCGCCGAGGAAAATAGACGAGGGGAACGTCCGCGAGCGCCTCCCGAGGCATGCGTCGACGCCGGCTCAGCGGATGCGTACTCGGCAACGCGATCACCAGCGGTTCAGTGGCGATGTCGACGCGGCCCAGATCGTCGGCGTGCTCGAACGGGGTATGCACAAAGGCCACGTCCAGCTCGCCAGCCTGGAGTCGCTCCACGTTCTGGACGGTGCTGCCAGACTCAGCAGTGAGCTCGACCCGCGGAAAACGCTGCTGGTACTCGCTGACGACACGTTCGGGCAGCCCGCCGGGCATGGTCCGCACGTAGCTCATGCGCAGCTTGCCGCTCGCGCCTTCCGCCAGGGCTCGGGCGACCTCGACGGCGCGGTCGGCTCGCTGGACGACGGCGCTCGCCTCCGCCAGGAAAGCCTCGCCCTCGGGCGTCAAACGGACGCTTCGCCGGTTGCGCTCCAGGAGCTTCAACCCTAGCTCGCCTTCGAGACTGCGAAGCTGCTGGCTCAGCGCCGGCTGCGAGATGAACAGGCGCTGCGCCGCGCGCGCGAAGTGGAGCTCCGAGGCAACAGCGACGAAATACCGCAGATGCCGGAGTTCCATCGGCTCAGGATAGGTCTCGGTCAGGACCGCATGAGCTGCTGATGCTTCGGCAGCTGCCCAGAATTGGAGCGCAGCAGATTGTTCCGGAGCAGCCCTGCACTGCTTTCTGCAACAGCAAGCGACGTTGCGCGTCAACAACACATGGGATGTCTCGGCGTCTTGGTTGCGCTTGCCCTGATCCTGGCGATTGG
>JAFAPL010000123.1 GCA_019247135.1 Chloroflexota bacterium
CTACTGCGTCGAGTCTCATTGGATAACCGTTGGCATGAGGTAGAGCTCGCTCTGGCGTGTGACGCTCGATATGGGTGGCCCTATCCGTTGGCCAACGCGGTCGTGGTGGGATGGGCTCGCGGCTCATCCTCTGGAGAAAGTGAGCACGTATGTGTCGCGCCGCTCATAGCGTTGTAACTTGCACCAGGCGTGAGCTCAACGAAACGCCTTCAATAAACTGCCCGCATGGAGCTCGCCCGCCCAGAGCACTGGAGCAGTAACCGCCGCTGCTAGCAGACCGATCACCGCCAGGGTGGAAAACCCTTGTATCCCGGATAGCAGCCCGTCAGGAAGCACAAGTCGAACAGCGGCCGCACTTCCGAACGCAACGCCAGCCGCGCCCGCCACGCGCAATACGCGCCAATCATACAGGCTGCTTGTCCGCTTCAGGCCAATCATCCAGGTAACTAAAGCTGATCCAGCCGCAACAACGTGTCCGGCGGCGAGGACCGAGAGAGGATTATCGGCCGCGTAAATCGTTAGCGCGACGAACGCTGCCAACGTGGCGAGCTGCACCAGCAGTCCAAGCACTACCCATCGCGTCTGGCCGTGGGCGATCAATGTCCAGAGCGCGAACTGTCCAATCGGGGCGAAAATCGTCGCACCTGCGAGGACAGCAACAGGCTGTGTGGACGCAAGATAGGTGGACGTGAACAAAACAGAAATAAAACCATTGGGATACACCAGCAAAAGGGTTGCCGTGCTGATGCACACCCAGACGAGCACTCGGTAGAACGAATCGAAGTGTGCGCGAGTCCCGGAGTCGCCGCCGCTGAGGAGACGACACATGCGCGGGTAATACTGCACGGCGATAACGGCCCCCGATGCAACGACCAACATTAGCGGTACTGTCAGCGCGATAGAAAATATGGCCGCGTCCTCGAAACGTCCCGCACGACCAAGTGCGAGGATTGCGAACGAGCTGTACGGCGTTTGCAGTAGCAAAATTCCGTACATCCGACCTAGCGAACGCCCCACATTCCTCCAGCTGCCGCGGCTCAAAGCCCAGTATGCGTCGAGGCGCGGTAATAGCCCGCGGCTTGCCCACACCGCGAGTGCAAGCGAGCTTAGATAGCTAACGATCACCGCCGCGAATACATGTTCAGGCGCGGTCTTTCCCCACGCGGCAATAATGCCCAGATACGCGACTGCCTGACCAAGCTGAAGCACGGCAACCAGGGATGCGCGTCCGAGGCCCTGCAGTAACGCCTGGACAAATGTTGCAAGCGACGCGATTGCAGCTGCTCCGGCAGCAATCGCCATG
This sequence comes from Chloroflexota bacterium, assembly GCA_019247135.1. Next base: position 1,304 of record JAFAPL010000123.1, read on the forward strand.
ATTGGATCACTAAGAGCTACAGCTCCGACGCAGACGAGCGCCAGCGTTCCTGCCGAGACGACGCGCGCGATGACGTACGGAGCCGCGGCGGTCGAGGCCGCCGGAACGCTTCCTCTTTCTTGAGCCGAGGCAACTTCACGCGTGGCCTGTGCTGGCAGGCCGAAATTCCACAAGAGATTGATTGTGTAGAAGTTGGAGAAAAAGTATGCGACCTGTCCGTAAAGATTCGGCGCGAGGGTCCGCGCGATCAAAAGACTAGCGCCGGCGGTCGCAACAGGCACTGCCAGACCGACAATCCAGATGAACAGTAGCTGGATCGGCGCCCTACCGAGTCGGGTCATAGGCAGTCTGCGTAACCTCGCCGTACGCAGCCGCGGTCTCCACGGCTGTTCGGTGCCAGGTGAATCCGGCGCTCTGGCGCAGACCGGACGCACTCATGTGATTACGAACACCTGGGTTATCGAGGACGCTGAGGATTGCTCGAGCGAACGCGCAAGGGTCCTGAGCGGGAACAAGCAATGCTGCATCGCCGGCAACTTCTGAGAATGCGGCTGTATTTGCACAAACGACCGGTGTTCCACATGCCATCGCTTCGACGATGGGCAATCCAAAACCCTCGTACACCGATGCGCTGACGAAGACGGCGGCGGCGTTGTACAGGAGTGGCAAGTCGTCGTCCGCGATATTATCGATCCAGATGACGTTGTCCAGAACTCCGAGGCCCGCAGCAAGTGCGAGCAACTCGCCGCGGGCGGACCCGTGCTGAGGCGATCCGACCTTCACGAGGCAGACGTCACGTCGTGTACGGTGCACTACCTCAAGAGCCCTGAGCAGGGTGGGAACGTTCTTCCGTGGTTGTTCGGAGCCGACATATAGCATGAACGGGACCTCGGGGACCCGGTACTTGTCCCTCCAATTCATATCCGATGTCTTCGGTCGGAACCGTTCGTGATCCACGGCAAGCGGTACCACGTGTATACGGGAGGCTGGGATCCCAAGCTCACTCTGTAAACAGTGGCTCGTGTACTCAGAATCGGCCAGCAATGCTTGTGCGCGCCTCAAACCATGCATTGCCAAACCGTCAAATATCCGGTGCGCCGCATGCGTGTAGTGAGTGAGGGTCCGAGAGTTTCGCAGTAGATACGGGATGATGTCATGCACCGTGACTACCACAGGTCCCGGTGGAGGGGATAAGACGAGGACGCCCGCATACGTCTGCGTAGTGAGATGGTAGAGGTCGGCGCGAGGCCAACGCAGTCTTACTGGAAAGGTTGTGAAGAAGGTTGGCAGATCAAGCCGAAAAACCCGGCCAGCATTGAGCACGGTTCTCATTGCTCCACCAGGCTGAGTTGAACAGCGTTCAACCCGGACGCCCACCTGCCGTAAATTGGCTGTGAGCTGCTCCACATACCGCGAAGTGCCGGTGATGCTTGGCTGGTAGTCGTCCAGCAAACACACATCTAAGCGTTTGTCGGGTGGGTGCGCTCCTGGCGGTCGGACGGCGATTCCGGCTCGCATCGACGGCCGATTATCCTGAGTGGCTGCCGGGCTTCAGAGCGGACAGAAGAATTGAGGCGCCACGACAGTGATACGGTGGCAGAAATTGGAGCCACTCAGCGGCGAAGCTTGTGAACAGCTCCAGTTTCCTCGTGAGAATGAATGGCCGAAGAGTACGACACGTTTGCACGGTCATTCCCTCGCGCCGTACAAGATCCGCAAGGCGCCGCGCCGAAAATATCTGGTAGTGTGTGGGGTCGTAGTACGACTCTGGATCCGGGTACTGCTCGTTCGGTGTCACGAGTACCAGTCGACCACCTGGTCGCAATACGCGACACCACTCTTTTACGAGCGTCTCAGGTACTTCAAAATGCTCGATGACGTGCTGTGCAAAAACCGTCTCGAAAACGTCATCGGAAAAAGGCAAATGGTCCGCGGACGCGCCTGCAACAAAGATTGATGCTACCGCGGCTCTTTGTGCCAGCCGCAAAGCTCCCTCGTTGGTGTCGACCCCGACTGATAGGCAGCCCCGTTCAGCCAATCTTGTCACGAGTGCGCCCGCTCCACAGCCGACGTCGAGTACGCGCGCATGCGGGACGGGACTGGCCAAGCGGCTCATCCAGCGCAATTCAGCATGGAAGGCAGGCGACCGGTGCCGCAACCGGTAGTACTCCTCGGAGTACGACAGGCTCGCGTTTGCGCGTTGACTCACCTCTTTGATTTGTCTCGCAAGTGTCGCGCTTTGCGGTCCTGGAGCGTATATCGGTACACGTTCAGCGTCTGCTGTGCAGTGCTCTCCCATGAAAACTCACTCGCGCGCTGGCGACCCCGATGGCGTAGCAGATCCGCCAGCTTCGAGTCGCACATCACGCTTTCAATTGCGTCGCAAAGTGATTGCGCATCGTTCGGATTAATGAGAAGGGCCGCGTTCCCCGCGACCTCAGGCAGCGAGGTTGTATTCGAGCACACGACGGGAGTGCCGCACGCCATTGCCTCCAGTACGGGGAGGCCAAAGCCTTCGAACAGCGATGCCAGTACAAATACGCTTGCCCCGGCATAGAGCGCCGCGAGGTCCGGGTCCGGAACGGACCCCAACCTTACCACCGCGTCCTGGAGGCGAAGGCGGGAAAGTTGCTCGCGTAGACCCTCGTACCGCCACAGGCTGGGACCAACGATTGCAAGTCGTGTCTCCGGATGTCGTTCGTGCAGCCGGGCGAATGCCTCTACGACGGTCGGCAAGTTTTTGCGGGCCTGTTGAGATCCTACGCTCAGAATGTAGGGGCTGGACAGACGGTACCGAGAGGCCGTGCGCTGGGCGACTTCAGGTTGCACGGGCCCGAATGTGCCTGTTACGCCGAGAGGTACTACATGTGACCACTGCGCCGTGATGCGATAATACTTGTCGATCTCTTGTCGAGAGAACGCGCTGTCCGTAATCACTGCGTCAACGGCTGATAATGTGACGGGTAGGTAGCGTCGATACAGGAAGTTATTCAGCCATGGGTAGCCCTGGGGGTATCGAAACGGTGTGGCGTCGTGGATTGTCACAACTCGGGCGAAGGAACCTGACCAGCGACCGAGAGTAAACGGCGCGATTCCGATTGGATCGTGCACGAGATCCAGGCTGAGACGACGCGCTGCGACTGAGATCAGTGGTCCACCGAGAAGCATCAGGACTGGCAGGCGCGAACATCCCGGAAGAACCCACATACCCGCTGATTTTCCGCATGGTGACGCCTGTGAGCCGCCCGCCATCAAAGGCACGAGTTGACAGGCGCCGCTGCTGTTAAGCGCCGACGCCAGTTCGAGTGCCGCCCGGGTAACGCCCTGAAGTGGCCGGTCAGTGCCATAGATCAGTAGGCCGACACGCATCAGTTCTCGAGTATCGCTTGATGAAGCCGGAGCCTATACGCGGACTGTTTCCAGGGCGGCGGGTCGAGTACTCGCTCTTGTGGCAGACGGCTGGCGGGGCCAGACGATGAACAGACACGCGAGCAGGAGCAACGTCCCGAGCTGGAGGGTTGCGCTGCCGATGGGCACCGCGCCGCGGAACAGGATCAGCACGTAGAAGATGGCCATCGGCCAGTGGGTGCGGGGGATGAGCACGATCGCGAGAAGGGCCGCTGGGACCAGGACGCTCAGGTCGTAGTCCACCAGGTGCGGATCCACCAGCACCGCGACGAGCGATGTCGCGGCCCACAGCAGCGGCAGGTCGCCCTCTCGATGATGGCGCCACGCCCGCAGCAGAAGGCCGACCAGCAGGATGGCGCAGGCGGCGTAGAGCAGCAGCGAGACAACAGGCGCATCCGGAAGGACTAGCTCGAAGAATGTCTTCAGAGACAGCATGCGCCAGGAGTTGTGGGCGGCGTTGAGCGACTCGGTATCCATCAGGGCCCGCAGCCAGGACTGAACGCCTTCGACGCCGACCAGCATCACCGATATTGCTCCCAGCGCGGCCGCCACCAGGCCATACGCGGTCAGTGCCCGCCACCGCCGCGTAGCCAGGAACACCAGCGGGAACACAAAGAAAAGCTGGGGCTTGAACAGACCCAACGCGGCCCACACCCCCGCCCGGCGGTCGTGACCGTCAGTCAGCGCGCGGTACAGCAGGACGTACAACAACAAGGAGACTGCCGCGTTTTCACCGTCGACCAGGTTGAAGTAGACGGGACCGAAGGCGAAAACCGCCAGCGCAATGCCGCGCCAGGCGGGCCGAAGTGAAGGCAAACGCTGGAGCATGAGCCAGCACGCCGCGATCAAACACGCGATGCTCAGCAGCGTCCAGATGCCCACGCTCGGCAGCAGGTCGAGCAGCGCCAGCGGTGCGAACATGAGTGCGAGAAATGGAGGATTCCTGAACGCGTCGTGGAAGTCATTCGCGCGGCCATCGAGCAGCGCGTGTTGAAAGGCGGCAACGGTGTCGTGGTCGTATATCTGCGCTGCCTCGCCTGAGAGGACGAGACGTCCAGCGGTGTAAAAGGCGATGTAGTCGCCGCCGATTGGCACGCCGCCAGCATTCAGCGGCGGCTCCCCGGCGACGATGGACTGTACCCATGCAAACGCAAGAATGGCGGCGATGACGAGCACGTAGAAGCGCGCACGCCGCCACGTCAGCAAGCGCACACGACGAATATCAGACACTGAGCTGAGAAAGCCGGCGCGCCGCCACGCCAGCATGCGTGGCATGTGACTCAGTGGTTCTGCGCGAACGTGCGCGTGAGCAGAATCACCGCGGGCGCCGTCGTCACGATGCCCAGTGCCGGCAAGACACAGAAGATCAGCACCGGCACCATCTTGATCGGCGCTTTGCGTGCGAGCTCCTCCGCCTGCTGGCGGCGCTGGATGCGCGAGTCGCGCGCAAGCCCGCGCAAGCTCTCAGCGATGCTGATGCCCATTCGCTCTGACTGGACGATGTCCTCTGTCAGCCGCTTGAGTCCGGGCGCGCCGGTTCTGTCGCCCAGGTCGCGGATCGCCTCGGCGGTCGGTCGGCCCAGCGCCATCTCCTGGAGTGTGCGCCGCACCTCGATCGCAAGCGGACCCTCGCTCTGTTCGACCACCTTGGCTAACGCCGCGTCCAGGCTCAGGCCACCTTCGAGACAGGCCACCATCAAGTCGAGCGAGTACGGCAATCGACGGTCGATCTCGCGTTGGCGCGAGCGAATTCGCCGCCTCAGCCACATGGTCGGCAATTTGCGGCCCCAGAGCAAAGCCAGCGCCAGGAGTATCCACTGCACGGGCTGCCGGGATGGCGACGCGATCAGTTGCACTGCAGCCAGCACCGGCAAGCCGATCGTCAGGAGCGTGCGGATGCCCAGGAACACGGTCGGATTGCCAGGCGCGCCGGCCATGACCAGATCGGCGGCCACGGCTTTGTGCGCGGCGGCGGGAGTGGTCCGGGCCGCAAATTCGAAGAGCCGCTGTAACGCCGGGCTCAGAATTCGCTCGCGAAAGCCGACCAGTTCCGTGTCTGCGCCCGGTGACGTCCGTCGACCCTGGATGCGGGCGTACTTCGCCAGGCGCGTCGCTGGCGTCTCGACCGGATTGGTCAATGCCAGCACGAGCAGCGTCGTCGCGAAAAATGTCCCGAGCACGCTCGCTGCGACAAAGAGCCCGCTACCGTCGATCGGCAAGGTAGACAGAGCCATCACATGTCCACCTGCGCAATCCGCCGATTCAGCAACAGCCCCAGGACGACCAGGAAACCTCCCACTCCCGCGGCGATCCGACCCAACGGCTCCGATAGGAGGGTGTTGATGTAGTAGGGACTCGTGATGAGCATCACGGCGGCGGTCACGAGCGGCAGGCCCGCCACGACATAGCCTGACACGCGTGGTGCAGTCGTGATGACGCGCACCTCGCGCCGCAGGCGTTCCCGTTCCCGAAGCATCTGCGCCATCTGGCCCAGCACTTCGACCAGGTTGCCGCCCGTCCGACGCTGCACCGCGACAGCAGTCGCTAGCAAACGCGCATCCTCACTGGGAACTCGTTGGATCAATCGGGCGAGGGCCTCTTCCAGGTCAGCTCCGAGATTGAGCTCCTGTAGGATTTGCCCAAACTCCTCGGCGCATGGACCTGTACTTTCCCGAGCCACGAGGTCGAAGCCGTACTCCAATCCGTAGCCCGCACGGAGCGCGCCCGTGACACGATCCAGGGTATCCGGCAGACCCTGCTCGAATGCAGTTTTTCGGGTGCCCTTTCGATAGCGAAGGTAGATCAAAGGCGCGACGAATCCAATTGCGAGGCCGCCCGTCGCCGCCATCAGGCCGCCGAACGTCTGCCACGCCGCCACAGCGGCCAGGAGGGCTACCAGAGTGGCCGCGACGAGCTGAACGAACAGAAACTCGCTCGCGCGCAGCGGCAGGCCAGCTTGCTGGAGCTGGATCGAGAGGCCGTCGGCAACGTCGAACCGCACCAGGACGGCGTCCAACAAGGGGAATCTGCTGTAGCGTCGCTGTCGAAGGACACTGATGGCCGTAGGCAGCGAGCCCTGGAAGCTTGGGGCGGTATACACCGCCAGCCGGTTCGCCGCGCTCTCGCGCTCGCCATATGAGGTAGAGGTGGCGACGAGTACCGCCTGCGCTACGAGCAGGAACACCAGGCCGAGGACAAGCGCGCTTTGATCGAGCGCCATCATCAGCCCGGATGGACTCCGTCAGCGGCGGCCGTGGTCGGCAAGAATGTCTCCACCGGCACATGCTCGCCGAACTGCTGCAAGCGGCTCAGCAGATGCGGTCGGAGTCCGGTCGGCTGCAACTGTCCAAGCACACGACCCGAGCTGTCGATACCGCGATGTTGAAACTCGAAGATGTCGTGCATCGAGACCACGTTGCCTTGCATGCCGACGATCTCCGAGATGTGCGTGACGCGACGCGTGCCGTCCGGCTGCCGCTCAAGGTGCACGATCAGATTGATGCCCGACGCGATCTGCTCACGAATCGCGTTGACCGGCAAATCGACGGCCATCAGCACCATGTTCTCGATGCGGGACAGCGCGTCGCGAGGCGAGTTTGCGTGGATGGTGGTCAGCGATCCGTCGTGACCAGTGTTCATCGCCTGCAGCATGTCGAAGGCTTCGCCTCCACGACACTCGCCGACGATGATCCGATCCGGACGCATGCGCAAGGCATTCTTGACCAGGTCTCGCTGAAGGACCTGACCTTTCCCCTCGATGTTCGGCGGCCGTGTCTCGAGACTGACCCAGTTGTCGTGGTGAACCTGAAGCTCGGCCGGGTCCTCGATGGTGACGATGCGCTCGGTGCGGCGGATGTGTTCCGAGAGCAAGTTGAGCATCGTCGTCTTACCGGTTCCGGTGCCGCCCGCGACCACGATGTTGGCGCGCACGCGGACGCACGCCGCGAGGAAGTCGAGCGTGTGTTTGCCCAGCGTGCCGAGGCGTACGAGGTCCGCTCCCCGCAAAAGCTCGCGTGAGAATTTTCGGATGGTGAGCGAGGGGCCCTTGACCGCCAGCGGCGGGATCACCGCGTTGACGCGTGAGCCGTCCGGGAGTCGCGCATCGACCATAGGCGAAGAATCGTCCAGTCGACGGCTGACGGGTCGGAGGATCTTGTCGATGATGTTCAGGACGTGAGCGTCGTCTCGAAACGTCGTGGGCGATCGGTGGAGGACGCCGTCACGCTCGAAGTAGATCTCATCCCATTTATTGACCATCACTTCGGTGACCGTGGAGTCT
>JAFAPL010000348.1 GCA_019247135.1 Chloroflexota bacterium
CCAGACGATCCAGACCGTGAAGGAGGACACGCAATGGGCGAAAGAGCAGATGACCTGATGCAGCGCGGCCACACTCCGGACGCCGAGGACGACTTCGACGAGACTACAGCCACGGCACGCGAAGACATTGAGTTCACGCGCGCCGAAATGAGCAGCACGATCGACGCGATACAGGATCGCCTCGACCCCGAAGTTCTCTCGGAGCAGGCCAAAGACACCGCTCACGACGTGACGGACTACGCCATTCGTGAGGCGAAAGAGGCCGCCCGAGAAATCACCGACCACGCGATTGCGCAGGCACGCACAGCCGTTGACGACGTCACCGGCCAGGCGAAAGCCGCGCTCCGCGAGGCGACCATAGGAAAGGTAGAAACAATGGCGCGTACAGCAACTGACACCGCCGGTGGCTGGCGGCAATCTCTGATGCAGACGATCAAAGCGAATCCGATGCCCACCGCGCTCGTGGGTCTTGGAGTCGGCTGGATGCTGTTGAACCGGCCGAGTCGCGACTCCGATCTGACGCAAACTGCCTCGCGGTACGGCTACGGCACACCCTACGGGCGCGCGGGCTACGGCGAAAATGTCTACGGTCCTCGCTCGTCATCCGAGCCCAACGGCGGCTCTTTCGGGGCAGCCGTCGGCAATGTGCGGGACAGCGCAACGCATGTCACCGACCAGGCGCAGCAAACCGCGTCACAGGCGGTGCAGCAGGTGCAGGGCGCGGCCGGCGGGATGATGGAGCAGGTGCAGGATGCCAGCGGCCAGGTTGTCGAGCGGGCCCAGGAGCAGGCCGCGCGTGCGCAAGGTGTGCTGCAGCGACAACTTCAGGAAAACCCGCTGGTCGTCGGAGCGGTGGCGGTGGCGATCGGTGGAGTTCTGGCGGCAACTGCCCCGCGCACAGAGCGGGAGGATCAAATGCTCGGATCCGCTCGCGATCGCCTGGTCGGCTCCGCCAGGGAGTTGACAGAAGACACCATGTCGAAGGTCGGCCGCGTCGTCGAGGAGGTGCAGACGACAGCCACCGACGAAGCGAAAAAGCAGTCGCTGATTCCGGAATCCGGAGCGTGATCCGCGAGTGGACCAGCCGGGCGACCCCCGCCCGGTTCGGCCACTCGTAAGTGATCGTGACTCCCAGCTGCGTGGTACCGTGCACTTGATGGCGGGCGCGGGTGTACCGCGAAAATTTCTCGGGAAAACGGGTGTCCAGGTAACCACGGTTGGGATCGGCACCGCGTGGATTGGTACCCGCCACTCGGCCGCCGATACGATGGATGTCCAGATCGATGAGGGCGCTGCCGTTGCGACCGTCCAAGCGGCGCTCGAGGAAGGTATCGGTCTGATCGATACTTCACCGCTGTACCTGAATCTCGAGAGCGAGCGACTCGTCGGCCGCGCGCTCCGCGAACGCCCAGATCTTGCCGCCAATGTCATCGTGGAATCCAAGTGCTGTCGGCACGCCCAGGGACGCGACTATTCCCACGATGCGGCGATCCGCTCTGTGCACGGGAGTCTCGAACGATTGAACCTGGAGCGGATCGAGCTGATGTACATCCACGATCCACCCAGGGAGCTTCTCTCACAGGTGACCGGGCCAGGTGGAGCGCTGGAGGCGCTGCGCGAAATGCAGTCCGAAGGCCTGGTTGGCCACATCGGCATCGCCTCGAACTATCCCGACGACAACGCACCGTACGTCGAGACAGGCGAGTTCGAGATGGCGGTCGTCCCCGACGCGTACTCGCTGCTGAACCAGGTCGCGCTGGAGCGCATCCTTCCGGCCGCCGAGCGGTTCGGAATGGGAGTGGTGGTCGCGACTCCGCTCGAGCGCGGCATCCTCGCAACGGGTGTGAAAGGCAGACAGAGTGAATACCTTGGTCGCCGCTTCTCACCGGAGGTGCTTCGTCGAGTCGAGTTGCTGGAATCGGTGTGCGATCGGTACGGGGTCAGCCTCGCCGCGGCCGCGCTGCAGTTTGTCACACGCCATCCGGCCGTCGCGACGACGATTCCCGGGCCGCGGTCACCGGACGAGGCTCGTCAAAGCGCGCTCGCGGCGAGGGAGGTCATCCCTGACGCGTTCTGGGACGAGCTGCGGCCACTCCTCACCACGTGGGAGATCGTCACGCGTAACCCGCGATAACGATCTTCAGCGCCGGTTCGCCGCGGTCAAGCACGTGTAGCGCCTCCGCGGCTCCGTCGAACTCCAGGTGGTGCGTGATCATCGTCTCGGCGTCGACGACGCCGTCTTCGAGCAGCTTCAGCACTGGCCCAAAAGCGCCGGTCGAATTGCGCGTCCCAACAAGTTCCGCTTCTTTGCGCATGAGCGCAACCGTGTCGACCTCGACGGGCCCATGGCTCCAACCGACGAGAATGATGCGCCCCGTCGTGCGCACTACGTCCGTCGCCAGACGCACGCACGCGGGCGCGCCGGTGGCTTCGAACACGTACGCCGCCATCTCACCACCAGTCACGCGTGAGACAGCATCTACCAGCTCGGCGCCGCTGCGTACCGCGATGGCGCCAACTCGCTCGGCCAGGTCCAATCGCGCACGATCGACGTCCACCACCACCGCGCGGCACCCGCGAGCTTTCATCACGAGCTGCACGATCAAGAGCCCGATCGGTCCGGCGCCGAACACCAGAGCTGTTTCACCAGCCGCCATCTCCGCGCGTTGCACCGCTCGGTAGGCGATGCTGAGCGGCTCCGCGAGCACTGCCGTGTCGTCGTCGAGTGCGTCAGGAACGGCGTACAGCTGACCGACAGGAACACGGAACTCTGTTTGCATGCCACCGTCGACGTGTACGCCGAGCACCTGTAAACGCGGACAGCAGTTGTACCGTCCGGCGCGGCACACTCGGCACACGCGACAGGGGAGGAGTGGCTCGACAACTGCGCGGCGGCCGACCAGCTCGGGACGGTCGGGCGCCCGGAGCACGTCGACCAGGAGCTCGTGTCCGAGAACGCGCGGATAGCTGACTTGCGGTGACGTGCCCCGAAATGCGGCCAGGTCCGAGCCGCATACGCCCGCCAGACGCAGCCGGACCAGCGCGTGATCGGGCGCAACTAGCTGTTCGCCAGCACTCGCGCCGTTGTCTACCACGGCGATGTCATGCGGTCCGCGTAAGACAACCTGTTTCATTGATCGCTGCCAGATGACCACCGGGCGAAGGGCGCCAGATGCCGTGCGAAATGCGCTTCGAGGCGCGCCGCGTACGCCTCCGGCGCCGCTTGCAGAGCACTGCGCAGACGCTCGCGGAACAACCCACGCCCGGACGCGTCCTCCGCGGTCAGTACCTGGCCGTACGTGACGTGGAGAACCTGGCGCGCGTCGGGCTGCTCCAGCAGCGCCGGAAGTTCCGCATCGGGAATGTCCTCGGGTGGCGGGGTGCGCTCGAGCCGCGCGGAGATGTGATACCCGCGTCGCGCGCTTTCGTATTGCGCGCGCGCAAACGCGTAGATTTCCCGAAAGAGCGACGGATCGAGCGAGGCAACCGTCCGCAGCGCCTCCACATAGCTGGTCCCGGCGGTTTTCAGGTGCACGATGCCGCGCGTTTGCCGCGCCGCGGCAGCGAAGATGCTGAACTTGTCCGAGCCGGAGTGGAGGCTCAGCTTGTAGGGACCGAGCTGACGTGCAATCGCCGCATGTAGTGCCACATGGTCTTCGAACGCGTCCAGGTCACCAATGTAGTCGGTGCCTTTTTCGAATTCGCCGAGGTAGCGCGGTGCGAACCCGGTGATTTTCACTCCGAGTCGCTGCAGCTCCAGCACGATGTAGATGTGCTCGAGGTGGCTGGTGACCTGGTCCGTCTCGTCAATGGCGACCTCCAGCTCCCAGCCATCCGAGCCAAGGTCGGATCGGATCAGTGAAACGAGCGTGTGCGTGTGAGCGACCGCGCGACCGTATTTGACGGCAGCGCGCACCGCGCTGATCTCGTTCATCACGAGCTGGTGGTGCTCGATGCCGAAACTCCTGTCGCGGTATCTGCGCAGCGATGCCTCTGGAGTGTCCGCAAGCTCGCTCCACGGCAGTTGCTCGAACTTCTCCTTCAACTGGTCGGCGGTGGCGGTGTCCGCGATGGAATCCACGTGATCGCCAGGATCGATCGTCCACAGGGTGTAGCCCACGCGCAGACAGCGCCGGACATCCTCCTCGGTCTTGAGGTGGTCGGCATCGGCGCCGAACGGTTCGCGCCAACCGCTGCAGAACACCGCCCAGGTGGCATCGTCCATCACTTCGCGAGGTGCACGCCTGGTGCGGTCCATCTCGCGGATGGATTGCTGGGCGAAGATCGGACTGATGCCGACGCCGTCGCATCGCATCGCGGCAATGTGGCCCGGCGTGGCCACACCCAGTCGATCACCGAAGCCGACCGAAGTTCGCAAACCGAGTGGCTGTGGCCGCAGCCAGCTGAGGGCGGAGCGAAGCGCCTCGAGGTTGGCGGCCGACCTGTGACCCACCAAAAGACGTTTGCCGTCGCATTCAGACGCGCTGCCCTCGAACGCGTTGAGCTGCTCCGGGCGAGCGAGGACCGCCATGCCGTCTGGAGTGACGGCGGCGTAGCTCACTCCGTCAACGCTCACGATGGACGTTTCGAGGGTGCGCAGCGCGGATGGAAAACCGTCAGACATGACAGGTTGCGGGTGGCACGTCGAGAGCGGGATTTCGGTCGAAGAAGCCCACCGGCTTCAAGGAAAAGCCGATTGCAGTGACCGGCATGACCGGCCAATCCTCCGGTCTCACAACGTGGTGCGCGCCGAACGTATACCACACCACCAGGTCCGTATCCGTGATCGGCCGGTTCGCCGCGGTATAGGCGGGCAGGCCAGTCCCACCCGGATGCTGGTTCGGGTAGTCGCCTGCACCATATCGCTCTCGTGGATTGTACGGAGTGACCCAGAGGTGTTTGGTGGTAAATGCCCCTCGCTTCAGGACGCTCGAATCCTCGCGGGCGAACGGCAGGACATTTTCACCGGGCATCAGCTTGTATCCGACCGGTTGCCCGAGTCGGTTGCGGACCGATGGATTGACGACCGTCCAGTATCGCGCCGACAACGGATCGATAACGCGCTGCGCGTCGGACTCCCGCTCGAGCAGTGTCGCTTCGGTATGGAATGCGCTGTTATGCGGGTTGTCTGGACCAGGTGGATCGGAAACGGTGTTGACTTCGTAGACCGAATTGTTTTCACCGTCTACCATCACGTCGAGTCGTACATTGAAAAAGTGCTGGTGGATAGGCCCATACAACTGCGGCGCGACGAGCGTGCCCCACTCCGGCGAGTCGCCCGGCGGTACCGCACCGTTCGAGATGATCCCGGTCAGTTTGACTTCGAACTGGATCGTGCCGTCCTGGTAGAAATACCAGTACAGCGCATATTCATAGTTGCCAACCGTGGCGATGAACGACACGACCAGTCGACGTGAGCGGCGCGTTTCGGTGTAACCGGTGCGCCAGTCGAGGTGTTTCCAGAGGAGTCCGAAATCCTCTTCGTGCATGCAGATGGCGTTGTGGAGTGTGACTGATTGGCCGCGGCTATCATGGCCCGCAACGTCGAAGTAATAGATCTCGCCGAGGCAGTCACAACCGAGCTCCAGCGAGTTGGCCAGCATGCCAATCCCGTATTCGCCAACGTCGAACGCGTTGCGTCTGAAGTAGGGCGGTCGCGGGTCACCGTACGGGACAAGCATGTCAGCGAGCGAGGCGCGGTACAGGACGGGTCGTTCCCGACCCTGGTCGGCGTACGTGACCGTGTGCAGGACCAGCCCCTCGCGCGGGGTGAAGCCAATGCGAAAGTGCCACTTCTGCCAGCGGACCTCGTGCCCGTCCACGACGAAGCTCGGGCCCTCCGGCTGGTGGATCTCAATGGGCTTCAGGTCCGTTCGGGTACCGGCGACCTCCGGTGAATAGTTCGCGTCCTCCGGAGGAAACGGAACCACTCCGTAGTCTTCCACGGCGATAACGCGCATCGCCTGGAGGTCCACGACGGTGATGACGTTCTCGACCGGACGGGCATAGCCGTTGTCACCCGGCCGCGCCCGCACCCACGTAAGCGCGCGCGAAAGGCGCAGATTGCGCTCTCCTTCCAGACCGATGTTGCCCGCCGACCACGGGTCCACCATACAGAGATCGAAGTCAACGATGCCGCGTTTGCGCATGGCCGCCTGCCATTCGGGACTGGCCTTGCACGCCTGCTCGCACTCCAGAAACTCATCGAGCATGATCGACGGTTGAACGTCTGGAATGTATTCCCACGACGTAACGGCCCCGCGCGTCAGCGACACGATCGCTTCATACGTTCGGCCGGTGTCACGGTCGAACAGAATCGCGAAGGCTTCGCGTTCAACCGCGCCTTGCGATGGGAAGGCCAGCACCGTCGCTTTCGACGGCTCGTGCAGGCTGATGCTGGCGAATCGCACGCGCGCACTCAGACCGCGCCCGCTGCGCTCGCTCCGCTCGCGGCGCAAGATGTCGACAGCCTGCGCAATTTCGTCGGCGGTGAGCGGCTCCAGAGGGTGCTGGACGCCGACGCGGGTGATGGTTTCAGAGGTGGTCATGGTCACATCCTGACGACGGCGACAATACCACCGCGTCGCGAGTGTTGACGCCGCCCGCAGCCAACCCTGTGTGCCTGACGGGCAGCCGCTAGGCTCGGTCGGAAGAGCTCCCCGAATTGCCCTCCGCGTCACCGCGGCCCGGCTGGCCGGTGCCCGAGGCCCGCGTCTCGATCAGCTCGCTGCTGCGCTCGACCTCCACCTGTCCGACCTCGGCGCGAGCGGTTGTCTGTGCCACGGCCGCGGCGCGGCCCGGCTCCTCCAGGAACGCGTTCAACTCCACCCCCAGCACCAGCACCAGGCCGAGCAGGAACAACCAGAGCATCAGCACCAGGAACATGCCGAAGACGGCGTACACCTCGAAGCCCTGGCCGAATAAGGTCAGGTACAGCGGAAAGATCTGCAGGATGAGCAGCAGCAGGACGGTCGCCACGAGCGCGCCAGGGACCGCTTCACGCCAGCTCTGCCGCTTGTGCGGCAGCACGCGATAAAGCAGCAGGAACATCGTCGCGATGCTGGCCAGCGACACGACCCAGCCAACCACCGCGCCGATCGGGTTCTGGCCGGGCAGAGGGATCGCGACCAACTCCAGCAACGCGCTGGACTGCTCGGCCAGCACTGAGCTCAGACTGTATGCCGTGGTCGAGACCAGCGCGAGCACCACAACACCGATGAGCACGAACACGCCGACGACACGCTGGAGGATCAGGTTCCGGTCCGGGACGTGGTAGACAAGGTTGAAGACGGACTCCACGCCGGCGAAGAAGTTGGCCCCGTTGAAGAGGACGAGCAGGCCGCTCAGGACGCCGGCCAGGCCGGCGTTGACGCGGGTGCTGGCCAGCACCTCGCGAAGCGTCGCCGCGGCGGGCGCGGGCAGAATTGCGAGGAGGGCGCCGCTGACCTGGTCCAGGCGTTGTGGGTCGCGCAGGATCAGGCCGGCCAGGGCGAGCAGGCCAAGCACGGCCGGGAACAACGTGCTCAGCGCGCCCCACGCGACGAGGACGGCCAGGTTGGGTGCGCGGTCGTCGAGTAATTTCTGGACGAATTGCATCAGGCGCGGGTGTTGCGCCAGCCACGGCAAGCGGACCTCGGCCATGCCGGTGATTCTATTTCGATGACGCCGACGGGCTGGTGGCAGCGTGCGGCACTGACCGTGCAACTGCTTTTGTTCGGGTGATCCAGTCAGGCAACGAAAGTTCCGCGGTAGCCGAGCACGTCGTTGACCAGGCTGAACGTCACTTCGGCAACGATGACATCCCGATGAGTCGCGAGCGTCTGGGACGCTTCGACCTCATTCGCATTGTGATCCACGCGAGCGGGGCGCATCAGCTCAGCGCGCTCGCGGGCAATCTCGCCTACAACGCGTTTCTCGCCCTCGTGCCGTTCGTGCTGGTGCTTGTAGTCGGTCTCCGGGCACTGCATGCGACAGACGTGTTGAGCGCGCTGCTCGATCTTCTGTCGGCGCCGTTACCGTCCGCGACGGGCCAACTGCTGCGCAATCAGCTCGAGGCGGAGGTCACCAGTCGCCTGCCGCCACAATGGCTGCTCGGCGGTTTACTCGGGCTGGGCGCATTGTGGGCATCCTCAGCTGGCTTTCGTGCTGTCGCGTCGGCAATGAATGTGATGTACGAAACCCCGGACGATCGCCCGGTGGTTGCGCAAATAGTCTCCTCGCTCGTACTGTCGCTGTTGAGCGCAGGCCTGCTGTTGGCTGCGTTCGCGCTGGCGCAGGTCACCGGGCACATGCTGAGCTTGCTCCCCAACGCTCCTCAGCAGCAGCTCTGGAGCGTGGTGGAGTGGGCTGTGCTGTTGGGCTGCGCGTTTGTCGCGTTTGCGGCAACGTATACGTTTGTCCCACAAGTGAAGAGACCGGTGCGCGCGATTGCGCCGGGTGCCGCATTTGCGACACTCGCGATCGCGGTTTTTTCGATCGGGTTCGCGTGGGTGATCAACGTGTTCGGTCCCGTCCTGGTCGATCCGCTGTACGGATGGTTCACCGGCGTATTTGCGCTGTTGATGTATCTGTACTGGGCCTCATTCATCTTGCTGCTTGGCGGCGAAGTGAACAATGCCATCGAGACCCACGGTGGTCGTCCGAAGGAAGGTCCATCAGGGCGTGTGCTTCGTCGGCCGAAGGAGGCAAGCGCGCGTTGACCGTGGCATCCGCGGCGATACACTCTGAGAGGTGTGAGCCAGCTCGAGCGGGTGGTACGAGCCAGCAGTGTGGAAGCCGCGAGCAGCCGGCCCGCATGGCAGATCGGAAACCTTTCTGAGTCGCGTCACTGGGCTTACCTTCTGTTGCTGCCCAGCCTGCTCCTCGTCGCCGCGGTGGCCGTTTACCCCGTTGCCTCAGGCGTCTGGCTCAGCTTTCACCGCTACAACCTCCTCCGAACGCCTAGCCCTGTCTTCATTGGCCTCGGCCAGTACGCCGACCTGTGGACCGACGACGTCTTTTGGACCTCCGTGCGCAATACGCTCGTGTGGGTCGTCTTCGGCGCCAGCTCGCAGTTCCTGCTCGGGTTGATCACCGCGCTTGCGCTGAACCGAGCAAAGATCCGAGGCCTCGGCTTCCTCCGCGTTGGGCTGCTCCTGCCCTGGCTGATGCCAACCGTCGTCGCCGGTCATATGTGGAGCCTGCTCCTGGACTCGCGCATCGGTGTCGTAAACGACCTGCTGGTGCGAATCGGCGTTCTCCAGAGCTACGTGGCCTGGTTCGCCCAGGCCGAGACTGCGTTGCCGGCGGTGCTGGTGGTCGATCTCTGGAAGAATTTTCCTTTCTTCACGCTGCTCCTGCTGGCGGGCCTTCAAGGTCTCCCGGACGAGCTCTATGAAGCCGCCGAAGTGGACGGCGCGAACGCGTGGTATCGCTTCATCCGCATCACCCTACCATTGCTGACACCGGTCATCGTCGCCGCGGTCATACTCCGCGTGATCGGACTGGTCAACGCACCGGATCTGATGATCATTCTCACGCACGGCGGCCCAGGATTGGCGACGCACGTCCTGTCGCTCCTTGCGTTCGACAATGCCTACACCGGCTTCGACTTCGGCGCCGCGGCCGCGGTGGCCACCGTCATGCTCGTGCTGCTGATGGCGTTCACGTCGGTCTACGTGCGTGTCTCTGGAGCCACTCGCGAATGAGTCTCACACGTCATCAGACGCGGCGCCTCTATGACGTCCTCGCATACTGTGTTCTGGTCGCCGCTTTCGTCTTTGCCGTGTTTCCGATTGTGTGGACGCTTGCAACCTCGTTGAAGCCGTCGGCCGACATCGTGACGGCGCAAATCCAGTATGTGCCGCTACATCCGACCTTCGACAATTACATCAGTCTGTGGGGCCAGGCCGGATTCGTCACCATGTTCTTCAACAGCACGGTCGTGACGACGCTGACCGTGATCGTGTGCCTGGCCGTCGGCACATGTGGTGCGTACAGCTTGTCGCGTTATCGATTCCGCGGGCGCGGACAGGTACTGCTCGCGTACCTCGTGATCCGCATGTTTCCGGCGGTGTTGCTGTTGCTGCCGATCTTTATCGGTTTGCGACTGCTTGGCATGTATGACACGCACGTCGGACTTGCGCTCGCGTACACCGCGTTCCTGGCTCCGGTGTGCATCTGGATGTTGAAAGGTTTTTTCGATGCGATTCCGCCGGAGCTGGAGGACGCCGCTCGCATTGACGGCTGTACACGCGCGGGTGCGATTGTGCGTGTCGTGCTGCCGCTGGCGCGCCCGGGTGTCGCCGCCACCGCCGTGCTCGTTGCAATCTCTGCATGGAACGAGTTCCTGTTCGCGTTGATGCTTACCACGAGTCAAGGCGTTCGCACCTGGCCGGTCGGCCTGCAGCTCATGGTTGGCGAGTTCCAGCTCCCGTGGGGCCTTCTCACAGCGGGCGGAATCATCAGCATCATTCCGATCCTGGTCTTTTTCGCGCTGGTCCAGCGCGCACTGGTCCGCGGCCTGACGCTCGGCGCGGTCAAAGGCTGATTACGGTGAGAGGTGCATATGCAACGGCGTGAATTCCTGAAAATCTCAGTCGCAACCGGCGGGAGCTTGCTGGCAGTCGCATGTAGTGGTGCGTCCGTTGCGCCGCCGGGCGTGCCCGCGGCAACATCGGCCCCAGTCGCTCAGCCGACCACGCCGCCGGCGAACCTGAACGCGACGCTCGGCTACTGGCACACATTCACCAGCCAGAGTGAGATGTCGGGTCTGGACACCGTGACCAAGATGTTCAACCAGAAGTACCCGGGCATCACGGTCAACAGCGAGGATGTCCCGAACTCGGATTTCATGGCCAAGTTCACGCTCGCCGTGCAGGGTGGCGGTAAGCCGGACACCGTGATGATCTCGTCGGTCCGTCTGCCCGACATGGTGTCCATGGGTGGCTTGAAGGACCTCTCGTCGCGCGTCGCCAGCTGGGATCAACGACAGTATTTGCCCGACACCCGATTCCAGGACGCCACCGTCAGCGGGAAAATTTACGGCGTCCCGAGTTTCGCGTTCGTCAACTGGATGTATTACCGTGCCGACTGGTTCAAGGAAGCTGGACTGGACCCGCCCAAGACATTCGACGATTTTCAGAATGCCGCGATCAAGTTGACGGACCCTTCAAAGAACCGATTCGGATTTGGTATGCGCGGCGCGGGCGGCGGTGAGGGCCTGCTGATCGAGGTGATGCGCAGCTTCGGGTCACCGATCGTGGACGACAAGGGCCAGCCGGCGATGGATCGCCAGAAGGCGACCGACGCGGTGCGCTGGTACTCCGATCTGTACACGAAGTACCACGCCGTCCCGCCAAGCGTCACCAATGACAGCTTCCAGCAGATCATGACGGGCTTCACCACCGGCCAGACTGCGATGATCTGGCACCACACTGGTTCGTTGATCGACGTCAGCACGGCTCTGGATCAGAAGAGCGGCAAGTTCGGCACACTCGCCCGGCCAGCTGGACCTGCCGCGCATATCGCGGACGTCAGCTACTCGTACAACGGATTCAGCGATCCCAAGAACGAGGAGGCCGCCTGGACGTGGCTCGACCATTGGGCGGAGTCCGATACACAGATCGCATTCCTCGAGGCAACCGGGTATTTCCCGTCTTCGACGAAGGTGGTCGACGACCCGCGCATTCAGGGTAATCCGTACTATGGCGCAGCCATCGAAACGTTGAAGTTCGGTGGTCCGGCGCCTGCGTTTCCGGGCTCCTCCAACTGGGGACTGACGGTTGTGTTGCCGGCGTTCCAGCGGGTCTTGCTGGGCGAGATCAAACCGGAGGACGCCGTCGACCAGATGATGAAGGGCCTGGACAAGGCGGTGAAGGGTTGAGTGCTCTCACGGGGCAAGTTGCGGTGGTGACAGGTGCCGGCAAAGGCATCGGCCGCGCCATCGCATGCGCGTTTGCGAGCGCCGGCGCGCGCCTCGTGGTGGCAGATATCCACACGGACGCCGCCGAAGCTACCGCACAGTCGATCGAGGACGCCGGCGGTGCGGCGCTGCCAGCTCAGATGGACGTGACGTCGCCACACAGTCAGGACGCACTCTTCGACAGGATCCAGCAGACGTGCGGCCGGCTCGACATACTCGTGAACAACGCCGGAATCTTCCATGTGGCGCCGTTCCTCGAATTTCCGCTCGATAATTGGCGTGCCGTGTTTGCCGTCAACCTGGACGGCGCTCTGTTGGCGACACAGCGCGCTGGGCGGATCATGCAACGTCAGGAGCCGCATTCGGGGACCGGTTGTCGGGGAAAGATTCTCAACATCAGCTCCGGAGCCGCCGAGCGCGGTCGTCCGTTTCTGGCTGCATATGGAGCGAGCAAAGCGGCGCTGAATCACGTGTCCAAGACGTCAGCCATCGTACTCGGTGAGCACGCGATTTCGACGACCGTGGTGTATCCGACATCGGTCCGGGAAGGCATGTTCGGGCCGATTGCCGACCAGATGGCTGAGTACGAAGGCATGACTCCGTCGACGTTTGAAGCCCAGCGCGCCGCTGGTAGTCCGACCGGTAAGTTGCAGGCTCCGGAGGAGCTTGGGGCGATCGCGGTCTGGGTTGCGGCCTACCGTGGCATGGGCCTCAACGGTCAACTCGTGCACACCGAAGCGCACGTCTCGCGCCTGCCATGAGATTTCGACTTGGCGTGGCAGGCGGTCCCGTGCCGCGAGACCCTCATGCGTTGACCGAAGCCGTCGCCGCCGATCTGGCATCGCTCGGCGTGCGCGTGCTGACAACGCATTTTCAACCGACGCCAGAAGCAGTCGAGAGGGAGGCTGCTCGCGTGCGGCGCATTCTCGGCGAGCACGGACTCACGATCGTGCAGGCCACCGGCTACAACCCTCAGCTGACGGAGCCTGACGATGCCTGTCGCCGTAAAGAACTGGACCGACTGCGCCGCGCCTTCGACACCGCGCGCGAGCTCGGTTCGGAAATGATCATCAGCGGCTGCGGGTCGCGCCATGCGACACAGTTCTACGGTCCGCACCCTGATAACCACGCGCCGGAGAGCCGCGCACGGCTCATCGACAGCCTCGTGCAGGTTGCTCCCTGGGCCGAAGCCGCACAGGTGACGCTAGCTCTTGAATGCCACGTTACGACAGCGCTCGACACCCCGGAGCACATCCGTGAAGTGGTCGATGCGGTCAATTCGCCATGGGTCCGCGCGAACTTCGACCCTGTCAACTTGCTCGGCTCCTTCGGGAAAGTCTGGAACAACGGTGATGCGATGCGTGAGATGTGGCAGACGCTTGGCCGACGCTATGCCAAATCCGCGCACATCAAGGACGTCGTTGCGGACCCCTCGCTTGTAGTCCATATCTCCGAAGCCGCGCCAGGGCACGGGCTGCTGGACCTGGACACGTTCTTCTGGGTCTGCACACAGCTGGGCGAAGACACCGCGGTTATCGTGGAGCACCTCCCCGAAGCCGAAGCCCGGAGTGCGATCGCGTACGTCAAATCCGCCGCGACCGCCCGTGGCCATACCTTCGCCTGAACCCGCGGCATCGATGGACTAGCGAGTACACAGCGGCCAGTCAGATGTTCGGCATGCTCTCAGCGCATCCTGATCAGGTGCTGTAACTCGCCTTCCTCCAGCCGGTGAGCCATCGTGTACGATTGCCGCGGCGTTTCCCTGACGCCCGCGCATCGTGCCCGGAGAGAGCAAGACCGGTTTTTCGCGGCGGCAGCGCGGCCGATCCCGGCGATCGGGAGCCTTTCGGGCGCCAGATGATCTGCGTGTACAGGGCGCCCAGCCGCGCCTGGCCGGTCCGGGCTGGCTCGCGCCAGGGCGGCGCAGCCGGCTCCCCGCCGAGCCCAAGCCGATCATCGGGCGCGAGCAAGAGTTGCGCCTCGCCTGCGAGCTGCTGTCGCGAGACGAAGTCCGGCTGCTCACGCTGACGGGGCCGCCGGGTGTAGGCAAGACACGCCTGGCGATCGAAGTCGCCAACGCGACCGTCAACCAGTACCAGGACGGCGCTTGCTTTGCCGATCTCTCACCAATTGCGGATTGGCGCCAGGTCATCGAGGTGATTGCGCACGCGCTGGGCCTGCGCGAATTCGACCGCCGCATTGCGGTCGAAGTAGTGGAGGAGTACTTACGCGATCGAGAGCTACTTCTGCTGGTCGACAACTTCGAACACGTACTCGAGGCTGCCGACATCATCGCTCGCATCCTCCTTGCCTGCCCAAATCTGAAAGTTGTGGCCACCAGCCGCGCGCCGCTGCACCTGCGCTGGGAACGCGAGCTCGGCGTAACGCCCTTGCTGGTGCCCCGCGACAGTACGGACCAGACAACCGCGCCGACTGTCGCGGCATCAGCCGCCGGCCGCCTGTTCGTGGAACGTGCGCAGGCAGTCGCCCCCGAGTTCGTATTGAATGACGCGGACGCGCCAGCCGTTGCCGAAATCTGCCAACGCCTCGACGGGCTGCCGTTGGCGCTCGAATTGGCCGCTGCTCGGATCAAGCTGTTTCCGCCGCGAGCCCTGCTGCGGCGCATCGCGCGGGCCGAGCAGCCCGACCCCTCATCAAGCACTTCGTGGCTGCTGCTTTCAGGCCAGCAGCGTGATCTCCCTCCACGGCACCAGACACTCCTGCGCGCGATCAACTGGAGCTATGACCTGCTGTCAGCCGAAGAACAAGCGGTTTTTCGCCGACTGGCCGTCTTTCTTGGTGGGTGCAGCCTGGACGCGGCTGAATCAGTCGCGACCAACGGCCTATCCGCCGGGCTCGACCTGCTGGCAGGCCTGGTCGACAAAAGCTTGCTTGGTCGCGACGAACAGCCGGATGGCGAGCCGCGCTTGCGGCTGCTCGAGACCATCCGTGTGTTTGCCCTACAGCAACTGGAGCTGCACCACGAGACTGATGCAGCGCGGGCCTGCCACGCGCACTACTACCTCGACCTGGTCGAGCAAGCGGTCCCGGAACTGGTCGGGCCGCACCAGCAAATGTGGTTCTCTCGATTCGAGCGCGAACGCGCGAATCTGCTCGCGGTCGAGCGCTGGGCGGTGGCACAGGCAGACGCGATGGCGACGGTGCGGCTGGGAGGTGCGCTGTGGCCCTTCTGGCTAGCCCGAGATGACGCCTCCCACAGCCGGGAGCGCGTGCAGGCAATTCTGCGACTGGTGGGAACGGTGCCGGGCAGTTCAGCTCTGGTCCACGCGCTGCACGGCGCGGGGTTACTGGCCGAGAAACTGGGCGAGTACGCGACGTGTCGCTCGCTGCTCCAGATGGGCGTATCGATGGCCAGGGAACTGGAGGATCCCGCGGCGCTCGCAACGGTGCTGGACAGTCTCGGCCGCCAGAAGTTCATCGAAGGGCGTTACGCCGACGCACGTGCCCTGCTCGATGAGAGCCATGCGCTGCTGCAAGCAGCCAACAATCCCATAGGCCTGGCTCGGGTCCTGAGCCACCTGGGCTTCCTCGAGTTCCTCGAGGGCCGAACCGACGAAGCACGCGCGATCTTCCACCGCGGTCTGGCGATTGCCGAGGCAGCCGAGGACAAGCATCGCGTGGCCGAGTTCATGGACAACTTCGGCAACATGTTCGCGGCCGAAAGCGACTTCGACCAGGCGAGCGATGCGTTCGAGTCGGCTATCCGCATCTGGCGAAACCTCGGCCAGGGGCATTGGCTCGCCATGGCACTCAATAATCTCGGGAGGGTGGAGGTCCAGCGCGGAGAGCGCGACCTCGCTCGGGCGCACCTGCTCGAAGCGCTGACGCTGGCCCATCGAATGGGGAACCGCCGACGCATGGCCTACACCCTGTCCGCCGTGGGCGAGCTGCTGGTCCTGGATGGGGATCGAGACCGCGCGGCAACCCTGCGGGCGGTTGCGTCGGCGGCCATCGCCGAGATCGGGGCCACACGGCCTTCCGGGGCGGATACAGCCACCTCGAGCCAGGCGAACGCCCCCGCCGCGACCGGGATCACGATGAGTCTCGATCGCGCCGTGGAAGAAACGATCAAGCATCTGGGAGTACTGCTTGAGTCGGGCCAGCAGGAAGAGGCTCAGCGCGGGGCGACCCCGACGTCAGCTGCCTCAGCCCGGGCTCGCGGCACCGGCGCCCAGGTGGGCGGTCTCACTCGACGTGAACATGAGGTTGCTGTGCTCGTGATGTCTGGATACACCAATCGGCAGATCGCCGAACAGCTCGTCGTCACCGAGGGCACCGCCGAAAACTACGTCCAGCGCATTCTCGGCAAGCTCGGCTTCAACAACCGCGCCCAGATCGCGGTCTGGGCGATCCAGCACGGGGTCGGGCCGCCTCCCAATTTCTAAAATTGGTGCACTCTCCTATCAAGACAGATTGACCGCGTGAGCCTATGGTGGCCGCGCTGTGAGTACGTTGCTGGACTCTGCGGGTCTGGCGCAGATTGAATCCACCCACAACGACGATGAAGAAACGTTCGGCGCAGCGCTCCGCTGCCATCGCCGCACCGCCGGCCTGACCCAGGAAGAGCTCGCGGAACGCGCTGGCCTGAGCGTTCGAAGCATCAGCGGCTGGGAGCGTGGCGAAGGCGCCACGCCGCGCCGCGACACACTCAGCCTTTTGGTACGCGCGTTGGGCCTCTCGGGATCCGACCGCCACGCGTTGGAGGCGCTGATCGTTCGGTCGCGCGTACCTGCGCGGCCGGCGGTCGAATGGGCGCTCCTCTCGGCGGAAGATCACCATCCGGAGTCGTCACGGCACAATCTTGGACGCGCCGTGACCAGTTTTGTCGGTCGGGAGCGCGACATCGCCGAGCTGGGGCCACTTCTGGTGGCAACGCCCCTGCTCACATTGCTCGGCGCCGGTGGCATTGGCAAAACTCGCCTTGCGCAGGAGCTGATTCGTCGCGAGGCCGGCAAGTTTGCGGATGGAGCCTGGCTTGTGGAGCTTGCCGAGCTTACTGACCCGGCCGATGTTCCCGACGCGATTGCCGCGGCCGTTGGCCTGCGTGCAGGTACGACGCGTACTCCGGTGCGCGTGGTCGCCGATTATCTCTCCAGCAAGCATTTGCTGCTCGTGCTGGACAATTGCGAGCACCTGGTCCAGCGCTGTGCGAATCTCGTGAATTCGCTCCTCCAGGTGTGCCCGCGCCTGCACGTGGTCGTCACCAGTCGTGAACCGCTGGGCATCAATGGCGAAATCATCTGGCTCGTCCGGCCGCTCGAGGTGCCGGATCTCGCGCGCGTGCGCAGTGTCCCGCAGGTGACCCGCACGGCGGCGGTCCGCTTGTTCGTGGAGCGCGCGACAGCCGTTAATCCGCAGTTCGTTGTCACCGACACAAACGCTGCCAGCATCGCGCGCGTCTGCGTCGCACTCGACGGCATTCCGCTCGCGGTCGAGCTCGCGGCGCCGCTCACGCGCGTCCTCAGCCTGGATCAGATCTCCGAACGACTCGGGTGCGACGCCGAGATCCTGCGCGCCTCCACTCGCGGCAGCAGTCCGCGCCACCGGACGATTCGTGCCACGATCGACTGGAGCTACGACCTCCTGGAGGAGATCGAGCAGGTGCTACTCCGTCGACTGGCGGTGTTTGCGAACGGCTGGACGCTCGAGATGGCCGAGCAGATGTGCTCGGGTGAACCTATCCAGTCCACCGAGATCCTGCAGCTGCTGGCGCTGCTCGTGGACAAGTCGATGGTCGTTGTGGACCCGAGCCGAAACGAAGCGCGCTATCGACTACTCGCACCCATTCGCCAGTACGCGTTGGAGCGGCTGGAACGCTCGGGTGAGGCCGACGAATTCGGAGCGCGACATGCGGCCCTGTTCCTCAGCCTTGCCTCGTCTGGTGAAAATCCCGACGACTTCGGACCGCGGGAAATCGCATCGCTCGATCGGTTCGAAACCGAGCACGCCAACATCCGCGCGGCATTACGCTGGGCGCTGAATCACGGAGACGTTGATAGCGCGCTGCGCGGCGCCGCTACGCTCTTTCGGTTTTGGGAGCGGCGGGGGCACCTGCGAGAGGGCTGTGCCTGGTTGGAGGAAGCCCTCGCGCAGCCTGGCGCTCAGGCATCCGCCTTTCGCGGCATGGCATTCAACGCGCTGGCGTTTCTGTACTGGCGCGTGGGACACCTGGACCGTGCCTGGCTGATCGCCGAGCAAGCGCTCGGTCTCAATCGGGAACGCAAGGATCCGCTCGCGCTCGCGTTCGCACTCGGCAATCTGGGTGTCATCGCCTACGCGCGCGACGACCCAGCGACTGGCGTGCGGTGGTTGGAGGAGAGCCTGGCTGTCGCACGCCCAACCGGCTACCGACCGATGTTGAGCGTCGTGCTGACGTTCCTCGGCCGTGCGCGGCTGCGCTTGCACGGCCCCGGCGATGCACGCGCCCGCGAACTGCTGCACGAAAGCCTGGAAATGGCCGTGGAGGCCGACGCGCGCTACGCGGTCGGTCATGCGCTGATGGCACTCGGGGACGTGGAGTGGCGGCGCAATCAGGTGCATGCGGCGCTCGGGTTCTGGCATCGAGCACTCCAGGTGCAGGCGGAGCTGGCAGACCGACGCGCGATCTTCGCAAGCATCGAGCGCCTGGCGTGGGGGCTCGTCGCCATCCGGTTGTTCGACCCCGCGGTGTGGCTGTTTGGCGCGGCTCACGCGCAGCGCCAGTTGCTGGGCATCTCACTGCACCCCGATCAACAACTGGATCATGACGACAGGCTGGCGGAGGCGCAGCTAGAACTGCCGGATGACTTCCACGCGGCGTGGGTGACGGGCGAAGTCGCCAGCGTGGAAGAAGCGCTAGCGCTGGCGCTGGAGGTCTCGGGTGCGTACGCCATGGAGGAACGGGACATCGCGCCGAATGTTTTGTTGCGGGCTGCCGCTTCCACTGGCCAGAGAAATCAACTTCCAAGTTGAAGAATCTGGACGCAACAGCGGTAGCCCGGAAGTCAGACCGGAGTTGCAACGAATCGCGTGCGGCTCACGGCGGCTACAGTGTCGCGCTGGCGTGCGCCCGCAGCGCCGCGGTGTACGTTGCCGCGCTGCCCGAAAGACAGATCTCGCCCCGCTGGTTTCGAACGGTGGTCGCCAGCACACAGATCGGCTTGTCTTCGCGAACGTGCGTCACTTCGACTCGGCCGATGATCGTGTCGCCGATATACACGGGTTTGACGAAGCGCCACTCCACGCTCAAAAACACGCTACCAGGCCCGGAGAGGTCCTCGGCCACCACCGCGTTGAGAATGCCGGAGATGATGCCCCCGTGAGCGATCAGGCCTCCAAAACGGGAGGACTGCGCAGCGTCCGCGTCGAAGTGGAGCGGATTCCGGTCGCCGGATAGTTGCGCGAACAGATCGACGTCGCGCGGCTCCACGCGCTTTTTCCGCTCGGCGCTAGCGCCGTGAGCGGGCATGCCGTGGAGCGTCCCGCTCCAAGCGTTGTCAACAATCATACCTGCCAGGTCCTTTCTAGAACGTTCCTCAGGCCGCGCGTTTCACGTCCGCGACGTCCAGGGATGCGAGAAGCTCGGTTTCATCGCGCATCGTCAACGCCAACCGCTTCAACAAATCGGGAATCTCCGTACTCGTCCACTGATGCGAAGCAATGGCATCCGTGATTTTGAACAGTGGTAGCGAAACCCGGTCGCGCAGGCGTTGGTACTCCTCGAGTCCGCCCGCCTCATCACTACCTCCAAAGACATCACTCAGCGCGCGTGTTAAAAACTCCGCGTCGCGCAATGCGTCGGACATGCCGTGCGCAGTGCTGGGGTCTTTGAAGTAGCCAGCATCGCCGACGAGCGCCCAGCCATCGCCCCAGGCACGCCGCATGAAGCCCGCTGGAGACCGAAACAGACGCGTACTGGACGGTGGCGCGGCCGCCCGCAAGCGCTCGGCCAGCAGTGGTGCCGAGGCGCCAATCATCGACTCGATGAGATGGACGCCACCGTGCCCGATGCGCTGTGGCGTTGCATTCGCGAACACGCACACCTGATCGTTGTTGGTTGAAACGACACCGGCCGCGGCGTCAGGCTGAAAGATCCACTCGTAGCCCTCAACCCGCGCGCCCGTCCAGTAGCCGTAAGTCGTGGCCGTGGCGTACGTCGCGCGACGCTCAACTGGTGCGCTCACCAGTCGCGCAACGGTCGAGCCGATGCCATCCGCCCCCACCACGAACCTCGCCGACACGGTGAATGAGCGTCCATCGGAGCGTACGCCGGAAACACCAGAAATGCGTCCCCAAGGCGCACGCTCGAGATGAGTGACGCTGTGTCCGAAACGTACATCGGCGCCAGCTTCGGCCGCGGCCTCCACCAGGATACGGTCGACGATCGTTCGCCGCGGCGCATACAACGCATCGACGCCGTATTGCGGTTCGATCTGAACTGAGATGTCGGTGTCGGCGTAGGTAAACCTGGTCAGACGTACGGGTGGAGTACCCGCGGCACGCACTTGATCCAGCAGCCCCCAGCGATGCAACTGCAGCACACCCGCCCGCATGAACGCATGCGTGGACATGGTGTCTGCAAGAACGGGGGATCGGTCAATCAGGGCGATGCGGAAGCCGCGCCGCGCCAGGAGCATGGCCGTGGCGGCGCCCGCCAGGCGCGCGCCGACGACGACGACGTCGAATGACTCGCCGCGATTTGTTGAGCGGTACATGGGCGGAGTCCGATCCTTTCAGCGACGGCGCTGCCGTCGCAGGAGATGC
>JAFAPL010000768.1 GCA_019247135.1 Chloroflexota bacterium
CTGGCCGTAGCCGACATCAACATCGGTGCAGTCCTGGCGGTTTTTGCCGTGCAGACGTTCTGTGTGACGCTGCTGGGTCTCGCACTGGGAACGCGCCTCGGCGCGCGCCTCGGGCAAGGAGCCGAAGCGCTGGCCGGCGGTGTTTTCGTGGTTTACGGGGTTGCGCTGCTGATCCAGACAGCTCGTGCGCAATAGATAGCCGTATGTAGTCCGTCGAATGGACCGGAGATACATGAATCAACCCGAAGCACTTATGTTTTTGCCGCCCAATCAGACAGCCTTCGACGAGAGCATCCATACCCGGCATGGCTCGGCGCGCGATGACGTCCGCGTCGAGACCGACTCGCTTGGCGCGGTCGAGCTACCGGCGAATGTGTATTGGGGGATCAACACCGCGCGCGCATTGGAGAACTTCGCGATCAGTGGCCGCCCGATCTCCGAGTTCTCCGACTTCGTCATTGCCTACGCCTGCGTCAAACAGGCGGCCGCCCGCGCCAACGCTGAGCTTGGCGTGCTGGAGCGCGGGCGCGCCGAACTCATTGACCATGCGGCCGAAGAGATCAAGCAGGGCGGACTGTTCGATCAGTTCGTGGTCGACATTATTCAGGGCGGTGCCGGGACTTCGACCAACATGAACGTGAACGAAGTCCTCGCGAACCGCGGCCTCGAGCTTGGCGGCCACCGCCGCGGCGACTACCACCACCTCAACCCCAACGACGATGTCAACTGTTCCCAGAGCACGAATGACACCTATCCAACGGCTTTGAAACTTGCTCTCGGGTTCGCACTCGAGCGCCTGGTGGCTGAAATGGAACGACTCGAAGGCACCTTTCACACCAAGGGTGGCGAGTTTGCCGACGTCCTGAAAGTCGGCCGTACCCAGCTCCAGGACGCCGTGCCGATGACGCTGGGGCAGGAGTTCGAGAGCTTCGCCGTGGGCATTGAGGATGACCGCATGGCACTACATGCGGTTTTGCCGATGCTGTGGGAGACCAACATGGGCGCCACCGCCGTCGGTACGGGCATTACGGCCGGGCGTGGTTTCGCCGAGGCGGTGCGTCGGCACCTGGCGGAGATTACCGGCCGTGACATACGTACGGCCCGCCACCTGGTGGCGGCCACGACTGATATGGGCGCCTTCCTCCAGCTGGCTGGTGTCACCAAACGATTCGCGATGCGGCTCTCCAAGATCTGCAATGACCTGCGGCTGCTCGCCTCCGGTCCTCAGTTCGGCCTCGGCGAGATCCGCCTTCCTCCGCGTCAGGCCGGTTCCAGCATCATGCCGGGCAAGGTCAACCCGGTGATTCCGGAAGTGGTGAACCAGGTGTGTTTCGTGGTCGCCGGCTGTGACACGGTCGTCGCGCTCGCCTCCGAGGCCGGCCAACTCCAGCTGAATGCTTTCGGGCCGGTGATCGCCTACTCCTTGCTCGGCAGCTTGAAGTGGTTGACGGCGGCGCTGATGACGTTGCGTGAGCGGTGCGTGGTTGGCATCACCGCCAACCGGGAGCGGTTGGCCGAGCAGACGATGAGCTTCGTCGGAGTGATCACGGCGTTCACCCCCTACATTGGCTACCGTACGGCGTCCGCGCTGGCCCAGCAGGCCCTCGCGAGCCAGACGAATATTGCCGATCTGATTGTCGCTCGGGGACTCATGCCGCGCGAGGACGTGCAGACCCTCATGGAGTCAGCTCGCTTGTCGGGGGAAGATACGTCGAAACCGAAGCTCGTAGGCGACTATCGCCGGGAGGCGACCCAGTGCGAATAGTCCCGATACCCGGCCGAACATCGCGTTAGTCAAAGAGCATGTTGGCGAGCTTTGGCGTGGCCCCCAGCACGACGTGCTTCATCATCCTGGGCCTGGCAGTGGTGTTATTCGTCTGGAACCGCCTGCCCATCGGGATAGTGGCCATCGCGACGGCGCTGGCATTGTGGGCGACCGGCTTGCTCAGCCTGAATCAGGCGCTGGCTGGCTTCGGCGACCCGGTGGTTATTTTTGTCGCCTCGCTCTTCGTCGTCAGCGAGGCGCTCGACGCCACCGGGGTCACGACCTGGGCCGGGCAGCACTTGATCGCGCACGTTGGAGATAGTCAAACGCGTCTGCTTGTGCTCAGTATGCTGGTGGCTGCCGCGCTCACGGCGCTGATCAGCCCCAACGGCGCGATCGCCACTCTCGTGCCCATGCAGGTCGTCCTCGCCATGCGGCTCGGCCGCTCGCCGTCGCAGTTGCTGATGCCAGTCGCGTTCGCTGCCTATGCCGGCTCCCTGTTGTTGCTGACAGGCGCAGCAATCAACGTGATCGTCTCTGAAGCCGCCATGGAGTCGGGTTTGGGCGGCTTCGGCTTCTTCGAATACGCGTTAGTCGGCGTGCCGCTCTTGCTCGGCACCATCTGCATCGTGGTGCTATTCGGCCGGCGGTTGCTTCCCGTACGAACAGCGAAGTCCATGCCACCCAATTTGAGTGGGTATGCGCGTACCATTCGCAAGCACTACCAGTTGCCGGAGGAGTTGGTCCGGCTCCGGGTCGAGCACGGATCGCCACTGATCGGGACCCCGCGCGCCGCGCTCGATCTCGCACCGTATGCGAATGCGAGCCTGGTCGGCGTCTACACCGCCGGCGGTGGTCCAGCAATAGATGACGTCTTCCATGCTGACGACGTGCTGGTCGTGCGCGGTGACGCTGACGCGGCCCGTCGAATGGCTCACGCCGAAATGCTGGCCCCACACCGCGAGCCGTCCGCAACCGCGATGGCAGACTCGCTCATCAGTGGCGAGGTCGGCGTGGCCGAAATCATCATCCCACCCCGATCGGCGAGTGTGGGCATGCCCGTATTTCCGGGTATGGTGACGAGCAGCGGCGACCTGGTCATCCTGGCTGTACAGAGAGGCGGTGAGGATCTGGGTGCACGGGAGACGACGCTGGCAGTCGGCGACACCCTCCTCGTTCAGGGCACGTGGGCCGCGTTGGCTATGAACGAGGTGGACCCTGACGTGCTCGTGGTCGATTCACCCGAGGTCATCCGGCGGCAATCCGTTCCGCTGGGCCCTGGCTCGGGGCGTGCGATCGCGGTGGTGCTGGGCATGGTGGTGCTGTTGGCGACTGGTCTGGTACCAGCCGCGGTCGCTGCGTTGTTGGCCGCCTGCGCACTGGTCCTGCTCGGTGTGCTGAGTGTGAATCGAGTCTACCGTGCCATCTCGTGGACGACCATCGTCCTGATCGGCAGCATGATTCCGCTGTCTCACGCACTCGAACAAACTGGTGCGGCGGACATCATCGCCCAGACGTTGGTGCGGATCGTCGGAGATGGCGGACCCTACCCACTGCTGATCGGATTAGTGCTGATCACCGCGGTGCTGGGTCAGATGATCAGCAATACGGCGACGGTGCTGGTCGTCATTCCGATTGCCCTGTCCGCCGCCGCCGCATTCGGCGTCTCAGGCCGACCGATGCTGATGGCGGTCAACGTCATGTCCGCCGCTGCGTTCCTCACCCCGGTGGCAACGCCCGGCAACATGATGATCATGGGACCTGGAGGTTACCGTTTTGGAGACTACGCCAGGCTGGGTCTGCCACTGTTGTTCTGGTACGCACTCGTCGCGGTGTTGCTGGTGCCAATTATCTGGCGCTTGTGACCCGGCGTCCCCGGGACGCCCGCGGCACGAGCAGGGAGAACAGATCGATGCAGGCGCACGAACCAGAGCAGCAACCGGTGTCTCGCCATGTTTGCACCGGCCGGCTTCCTTCACGCGACATGGTCAGGGCCGCGCTGGACGAGGCCTACAACCGCTACCGCTCCGATCAGAGCGGTACGAATTCTCAAGTCTATCCAGCCCTCGCCAGGGTCCCGCGCGAGAAGTTCGGCATCTGCGTAGCCGGCACGGATGGCGCCGTTTACGCGGTCGGCGATGCGGATGACGAGTTCGCCATCATGAGCGTCTCGAAGCCGTTCGTATTCGCGCTCGTCTGCCAGCGCGAAGGACCGGAGCGCGTGCGCCAATGGCTTGGAGTCAACAGTACAGGCCTGCCATTCAATTCGGTTGCGGCAGTTGAGCGGACCGCGGATGGCCGCACGAATCCGATGGTGAATGCTGGCGCCATTGCCGCCACGAGCCTGGTGCCGGGCGCTTCCCTCGAGCAGCGCTGGGAGACCATTGTCGGCGGGCTATCGCGCTTCGCGGGGCGGCGATTGGTGGTAAACGACGAAGTCTATGCCTCGGCGTCCGAAACCAACTTCACCAACCGCAGTACCGCATGGATGCTGCACGCTCGTGGGCGAATCAACGGCGACCCGATGGAGGCCACGGACCTGTACACGCGGCAGTGCTCACTCAATGTCTCTGCCCGAGACCTGGCGGTCATGGGCGCCACGCTCGCCGATGGCGGTGTGAATCCTGTCACCAAGGAGCAGGTGGTCGACCGCATGGTCTGCCACTACACGTTGGCGGTGATGCTGACGGCTGGTTTCTACGAGTCCTCCGGAGACTGGCTCTACGACATTGGCGTACCTGGCAAAAGTGGCATTGGCGGAGGCATCGTCGCGGTCGCCCCAGGCAAGGGTGGGCTGGGGACGTTCGCGCCACCTCTCGACGAGTCCGGCAACAGCGTCAAAGGTCAACTCGTCGCCAGGCATCTGGCGCAGAGCCTGGGACTGGACCTCCTTGCGTCGGAGCCAACATGACTGAGGCTCCGCGCTGTCAGTAATGGATCGAAACTGGTGTACCGATCGTGGCGAAATCCCACATGAACGATGCGTCGGAGTATGACAACCCGAGGCAACCGTGTGAACCAGGATAGCCCCAGTTACTGGACCAGTAGTTGTAGTGAATGGACTGGCCACCGGGTAAGAAATACTGCGTCCAGAGCACGTTGGTGAGGTAGTACCCGCCAGCGGAGTTACGCGGAATACCGACGGTTGACGAATCCATCGTCTCGTTGGCTACCCGTCGAATGATCGAGAAGTTGCCCGCCGGCGTCGCCAGCGGCCCACGACCGATGATCGTGTACATCGTGCGCACCGCGGTGTTGCCGTTGTATGCCGTCATGCGCGCCGGTAGCGTCAGACTGACGTCGATCCAGTGTCCCGCGAAGGTCCTGGATGGCGCACTGGCCACAGCCGGGCCGGGTGCCGACGGCGCGCTGGGATTCGAGAAAGCCACGGCACTGGCGGGCAGGTAGTCGCCGTCGGCTGTCCGGTACCACTGCGCGCCATCATCACTCGTGAGTGAGCCGGTGATCTCGACGCTTGTGCCGGCATCCAGCTGCGTGTATGCAGCGCTCGGATCGCTGGTCGGATAGAACGACAGGGCTGTGTTCTCGTCAACTCGTCCGGTGCGATCCATCTCCTCGTCGACGGGTGGCGGGTCCGCTTGCGCATAGCTGGAGGGCGGTCCGCCAGGCCCGAGCAGGTCACTCTTGACATACGCGGTCCCCTTGGTGCGCGGATTCAGGACGTACGCCCAATCGCCGGCGTAACCGAGGATCTGCAGGGGTGCGAGTGGGCGCACGGTCGTGAACTGCTCGCTGCCCTCGTCGGGCTGTGAGTGCAATGCGGCGGCTTGGACGGCGACGGCCCATTCGGGTGTGTCGAGTGTTTGAAGGGCCGGTGGCCCATCCGAACCACTCGACTGAGCGAGACTCTGGCTCGCCCAGCCGAAGAACAGCAGCAACCCGAGCAGGAGTGGCAGCCACGAATACCTCGTGCTTGCACGTCGGCGGGATTCTGGAGAGAGGGAGGGCAACATGCGCGACCTCGCACGTGAGGCTTTTAAGGGTGGTACATGCTGCAACTCCCGCGCCAGCCCCGTATGGAACGAGCCGCGGGATGCGCGGCTCACACCTGGCAACACGTCTTTCGCCGGGCGCGAGCAGCGCGGGCGCGGTGGTCAGGCGTTGCGGACTTCGTACCAGAGCGTCGTTGCACCGCCTGTAGCGAAGTTGGCGAGGTCGGCGCCGGCCGCTTCACCCTCTGGCGTACCAAATGCCTTCTGCAGATCGGCGACCGAGTCGAAGTCCAGTTCAGCAACGAGGTAGTACGCCGCGCGGCCCTCACGCGACGCGGTGCTACCAGTGCTGGTAGTGAACGAACGCAGCCCCGGGATCTTCTTCGCCAACGGCACGTGCGTAGAGGCGTAGTACTGGTCGAAGGCGGACGGGTTTGTCGGATGTCC
>JAFAPL010000401.1 GCA_019247135.1 Chloroflexota bacterium
CGAACACGCTGCTCACCCCCAGCTGAAACAGCAGCAGGTTGGTGGCGCACGTCGTGGGATCGATGCCCTCACCCTGCGCCACCTGCAGCAGCCGCAGATACGCCGAGCGACCCAGCACCAGGGGCAGCACCGGTCCGCTCTGGGGAGATTCGGACGCCAGCGTGTCGACCACCGCGCGTCCGTTAGCGTAGCGCCGCAGGCCATCCGCGAGCGGATGGGACCCCCTGGGAAGAGGGGGCCCGTTCGGAGACTGACCACCCTTCCGGGAGATGGGACCCAAATCCGCCGGACTTTCCGTGGCAGGAATCCGGGATGGACTTTCGAAATCGCCGGAATTTTCCGGCCGTGAATCGTCGACCAATCATCGGCCGCGCCCCAACGGGGGGCCACCTCCCCCCACCAGCTCGCAGGCCTCGCAGGCGGGCTCCTCAGATGGCTGAGGCGGGCGGGGTGGGGTGCTCACGAGCTGCAGCCTGTCGCCGTGGTGAGTTGCTCTGCAAGCACGCGAGCAGCGTGGTTCAGGTGGTGTCGCTCCTGTTGGAGGAGACGCACTCGAGCGCCATTGTGAACTCGAGCTGACCGTCTGGTCGCCGGTCTGAGTGCTGGACACAGTGCATAGCCAGGCGGTGCTGACTTATCGCGTCAATCGCGTTTATCGCGTAAGCCCAGCAGTGTGTGGCGGTGCAGCACAACCGCTCGAGCGCCCTGACCTGGCAGGTAAATAAGCTATCTCTGAAAAAGCTCTAGCCTGTTGGGCTGATTGAGTTCACGGCGGTGCCTAGATAGCGGCTCTCGCAGTGACTAAATTTGCTAAAGTATGTAGCGAGATGATCAGAGCCGCGATCTGGGTCCGCGTCAGCACGGGCCACCAGGACAACGAGAACCAGGTGCCCGACCTCGAGCGCTTCGCCGAGCACCACGGCTACACCATCGTCAAGCGCTACCAGCTCGAGGAGAGCGCCTGGAATGGCGGGGCGAAGGGCTATAAGGCCACCCTCGAGCAGGCCCTGCACGACGCCCACCTCGGGCAGTTCGAGGTCCTGCTGGTGTGGGCCGTCGACCGACTCAGCCGCGGTGGCATCGACGAAGTCTTCGGGCTGTTCAAGCAGTTCCGCCAGCGCAACGTCACGCTGGTGAGCGTCCAGGAGCAATGGCTCAACAGCAATCCCGAGACGCAGGAGCTGCTGTTGGCCATCACCAGCTGGATCGCGCAGCGCGAATCAGCGCGGCGCAGCGAACGTATCAAAGCCGGGCTGGCGCGCCGGCAGGCCGCGGGCAAGCCCGTGGGGCGTCAGCCCGGCGCCAAGGATCACCAGAAACGCCATCGCAGCGGGTACGTCGCCCGCTGGGAGCGCCAGCGCGAGCAGGCCTGAGGCACGGCCCGGGTCTGGATACGTGCGCCACTGCGTATGCGTCGCCACGAACCGTTCCTTGCATCTGTCCTAAGATCACTCCTGCCGATGTGTGAGCGAGCGGGGATCGACCGCTAGCTGGTGTGAGCAGATCACCCCAACCACTGCCCCCAGACGCCTCCTCTGAACGCATCCCACGGCCAGGGCCAAGACAGATTTGAATCGTGACGTGCTGGTTGTGTGGGTTGAGATGAGACCGGGGCCCACAATACGTGAAAGGCATGGACGTCGACTTGATATCTTCGATGACAAGGCGGTCGGCTCGGCAGCCAGTCGCCGGGCGCATGCTGCCTGACCAACTGCGCGTGTGGCGCACGGTGCAGCAACTCAGCCAGGCCCACCTCGCCGAATTGCTGCACGTCAGCGAGCTGACGGTGTGCCGCTGGGAGAGTGGCTACCAGGCGCCGCCCTGGTACCTGCCCCTGGCGCTGGAGCGGCTCGCGCAGCTGCTCCCCAGACGGCGTTCACGGGCATGATGCGCCTGCCAATGGATATCGGTGCGTTCCTACCCATGGGTAGAATTGGCGAGTATGACCACGTACCGGAAAGTTTCGGTGAGCATCCCGACGGATCTGCTCGTTCTGGCGCGCAGCTCGCAGCTACAGGCGCCGGCGGAGCCGCTGAGTAGCTTCTTCGCCCGCCTGCTGCGGGAAGCACTCGACGCGCGCGATCGGCAGGCCGACCAGGAGTATCCGCCGACAGCCGAAGAGGAGGCGCTCGGCGCGGCCTGGCTGCGTGCCAGTACCCAGGACCTGGACGACGACG
>JAFAPL010000811.1 GCA_019247135.1 Chloroflexota bacterium
GCCAGCGGAGGCGCTGCTCGTGCCGTCGACGGCGTTTCTGGACGACCCGCGGCGCTGGAATCTCGTGCTGTTTCAAGAGAAGCGCGGTGCCTTGGCAGGCAGGGAAGGGGATGAAACTCGGGTAGGCTGAGGACTGGCCACGGGAACAGGGTGATGTCGGTTTGGTGCGTGCAGCCCGAAAGAGAAGCTACCCCGGAGCGTATCCAGCGGAGACGAGTGTCGCCATCCTGATCGGGGTGAGCACGTGGGGGAATCTTGTGTCGTCTTCGCGCTCCACCGCGGCCATCCTGCATGACGGAGGGGACGATGCAAGTCGTGCACGAAGGCTGCTGCGGGCTGGACGTCCACAAGCGAACGGTCGTGGCCTGCGTGCTGATCACCGGAGCCGACGGGGCGGTCGAGCGCCGGCTGCGCACCTTCAAGACGATGACCGCCGAGCTGCTGGCCCTGGCCGACTGGTTGGATGAGTGCCAGGTGACCCACGTCGCGCTTGAGAGCACGGGCGTCGTGCGACGAGAAGTCGCGATCAAGTAGCGGACCGGGAGGTCTAGAGTGTTCCTGCTCACTCTCCCTCATCTCGCACATGCGTTCTGCGTAAGCGGGGGGTGTGAAGCTGCGAGAAAAGCCCAGCGGCTGCGAGCCACACGCCAGCTGCAGGCGAGAGGGAGTGAAGGAAGGGCTAGCGCGAGCGAACTGCCGGCTGAGACCTCGTTATTGCTCAACAGGCCAACGTGGCTGAGAGGCCTGGACCAAAAGGTAAGCGGGTGGACGGGTCAGCAACACCGTGGCTCGTCAGCAGGACGTGACTCCCGCCGGGGTAAAGGCAGTGCCCGACTCTTCACGTATCTACTGATCGCGGAACTCGGTAAGCCCGATGGGGTGAGCCTGGAAGGGCTCCAAGCCGACTGTAAGGGAGGCCTCAATCCCCAGCGGGTAGAGGATGTGGGAGGAAGCCAAGGCCGATCTGTAATGGGTCGGATAGCGGGTCATCCCGTACGCCGAAAGGCGGCTGACTTCCCACGGGCTAGACGCGGCGGATCTTCTCGGACAGGGCCGTCAAGTCGGTGTGAACGGTAGGTGAGGCGATGAATCGGACGCGCACGCGCGCTGTCGCCGCAACCGGAGCACCGAGCCTGGAGGCAGCCTGGGCCAGCATCGACTGGGCTCAGGCGACTCATCAGGTGACGAACCTGCGGCAGCGGATCTTCCGTGCAACGCAGCAGCAGGAATGGCAGAAGGTCCGCGACCTTCAGAAGCTCCTGCTGCGGAGTACTGCGAACTTGGTTCTGAGCGTTCGACAAGTCACACAGGTCAACGCCGGACGCCGCACGCCGGGCGTGGACGGCCAGGTCGTCGAAACCGCAGCCCAGCGTATGCGGCTGGTGCGCCGACTCCAAGCAGACCCGCCACATCGGGCGCGGCCGGTGCGCCGGGTCTACATTCCGAAAAGTGACGGCTCGGGCCGCCTACGACCGTTAGGTATCCCGACCATCGCCGATCGGGTCCGTCAGCACGTGGTCACGACGGCCCTGGAACCGAGCTGGGAGGCCCGGTTCGAGCCTTGCAGCTACGGCTTCCGTCCGGGACGGAGCACCCATGATGCCATCGAGCACCTGTTCAATCTCATGCGGGCAACCTTGCCCAACGAGTGGGTGCTGGATGCTGACATTCGCGGGGCATATGACCACATCAGCCACGGCTTCCTTCTCCGCCAACTGGAGCATTTTCCAGCCCGACGGCAGATCGAGCAGTGGCTGAAGGCGGGCTACCTGGAGTACGGCACGCTGCACATGACCGACGAAGGGGCGCCGCAGGGGGCAATTTGCTCACCCGTCCTCGCCAACATCGCTCTGGATGGCTTGGGGGCTGTGCTCCAGCATCTCAAGCTGCCCGGTGGGCGCGGACGACTGCACCTGGTGCGCTATGGCGATGACTTCGTCGTCACGGCTCCGAGACGCGACCTGCTCGAAGAGGCTCTGCCACACATCAGCGCCTGGCTGGCGGAGCGCGGGCTGGAACTTCATCCCGAGAAGACCCGAGTCGTGCACATCGATCGGGGCTTCCCGTTCCTGGGATTCCACCTCCGCCGCTACAAAGGCAAGCTGCTGATCAAACCGCACAAGGACAAGGTACTGGCCAAGCTCCGGGAATGGTCGCGGTGGCTCAAGGGCCACACGGCCATCTCTGCCGAGGCCGTCATCCAGTACCTCAATCCGCGGCTGCGGGGCTGGGCCACCTACTACCGCCACGCGGTGAGCGGCCGTACCTTCAGCCAGATGGATCACGCCCTGTTCCAGATGCTCTGGCGCTGGGCGCTACGTCGGCATCCCCATAAGGGCCGACACTGGGTCAAGCACCGCTACTTCCACACGGTGGGCAACCGCCACTGGATCTTCGCGGCGCCAACCAAGGATCGGCGCGGTCAGCACCGTCTCTTGGCCCTGTACCAACTGGTCGATACGCCGATCGTGCGCCACGTGAAGGTTAAAGGGGAGGCTTCCCCAGATGACCCACGGCTTCGCTCCTACTGGACGACTCGCCAACGCGTGCGACGGCTCCGCGCTCAAACGCGTCCGCCGTCGCACCGGGTCATGGCGAACCGCCAGGAGGGACGATGCCCGGTGTGTAGGGCTGACCTGTTCAATGGCGAGCCGTTGGACGTCCATCACCGCCGTCGTTTGGCGGACGGGGGCACCAACGCGCTGCACAACCTCGTGCTGTGCCACGAGGCGTGCCATTACAACGCACACGGACCAGGCAAGCGGCCACTCCGGCGTCTCTAGCACGAGCCGGATGCGTCGACGAGGCGCACGTCCGGTTCCTGGGGGAGGGGGCTCTCGCGAGGGAGCCTCCTTACCCGCCGTCTGGAAGCCCATCCACAATGTGCTGGAGGGCCATGCCTTCACCTTGCTGGTGGTCAACGCCCAGCATATGAAGGCGATCCCTGGCAAGAAGACCGACGTCAAGGACGCTGAGTGGATCGCCGATCTGTTGCGCCACGGCCTGCTGCAGCCGAGTTTTGTGCCCGCCCGCGCCGAGCGTGAGCTGCGCGAACTGGTGCGCTATCGCAAGGCGTTGGTGCGCGAGCGGGCGGCGGAGAGCAATC
>JAFAPL010000371.1 GCA_019247135.1 Chloroflexota bacterium
GATCGTTGTCACCCAGCCGGGCGGACACGTCACTCTGGATACCATTCCCGGGGTGAGCCCGACCCAGCTTCACCGCACCGTCGAATTCGAGCACGATACGTTGATGCAGGCGGGCGACGAGCACGTGATGTTCCTCAAGAAGGCAACGGACGGTACGTTCTACGTGGTCGGCGGCCCTCAGGGCCGACTGTCCCTCGACAAGAGCGGCAAGGTCCACCCGATCGACCCATCCGCTCCAGCCTTGAAGAACCACAACGGGCGGCTTCTCGAAAGCCTGGTCGGAGAGGTCTCCACCGCGAAGTAAAGGCGGCGGCCGAATCCCGTTAGACGACAGGGCCCTGGACCGTTTCGGCGAGTACGGGCCCTCCTGCCATGGAACCAATCGTGCAACCCTGACGTCTTTCCTCCAATAGGGAATTTCGAATGGTATCGACTTCTTCGCCGCCGCCCACACCAGCCATCCCTCACTCGTATGCAAAAATGAGCTTTGCACGCTTTCCGGGGACGTTGTTCGGGGACCACTTCCGTCTCATCGCTGGTGTCGGCTTGGGCGCCGCGGTCCTGTTGGTTGCGGTTGCCTTGGGGAGAGCGTACTTGGAATTGCAGCAGCCGATGAATGGCCCCGCACTGGGCTCAGACGGGTCCGTACGAGCAATACCTGACCTGGCTTCACTCGTGCGCCAATCGGACCTGGTAGTCGTCGGCCGGGTAACCGACGACGGTACGACGCACCTTCAGGCCCAACCCGTCGCCACTCCTGTAGTCCATCCCCCGCCTGCGTCCCCGGACGGTCCATCAGTCAAGGTGGTGCGCGATGCTCCTCCGCCGCCACCTGCTGCGTTGGGGCAAGCGGGGGCCGCTCGCCAGCCACAGATGCTCGTGACGAACTATGCGGTCGTCATCGAACAGGTGTTGCGCGGTGCTAGCGCGGTTGGACAGCAAATCACGCTCGTCCAGCCGGGCGGCGTCCTCAGCGCGGCGATTTTCCCAGGGGGACCAGCACTCACTCGCACCGTCCAGGTCGAAGCTGACCCACTGATGCGCGCGAATGCGCGGTACGTGTTCTTCCTTCGTCGCGGGGAGGCGGGCACATGGTATGTAGTGGGCGGCTCTCAGGGCCGTATGTCGATCGACGCACGAAATAACGTGCATCCACTCAACCCGAGCGCCCCCGCAACGCACGCATACGATGGAGACTCACTTGAAAGATTCGTCTCCGCGGTCGCCCGGATTGGCTAACAAAGCTCCATCGCCGCTGCACTACTCAATCGTCTCGACACGGCGGAAATATGGACGATCGGGACTTTCGCGCAAGGCGTCACGGTGTATTTTCCGTTTCGGTGCGCTTTCCAGCCACGCCTGAAGCGAGCGGACCGGGCACGTCTGCTCGGATGAGCCGTACGGAATGCCCAGTCGTCTGGATTGGGGTGCAGCCGGCGGCTTTAGCCCATCGAAAGGCCGCGTCGACCGCGTCTGTCTGGCACAGAGTCCTGAGTTCTCGATCAGCGTGAGGAATCCGTGAGGAATCCGATGGGCATTGGCGCGAGCGTAGGACGGACCAGGTTGTGAGATGACTGGGTCCTCGCTATGAGGGACTCTCGCCCGAGGAGGTCCGCGCCGTCATCGCCGCCGGCAACTGCGAGCGCGACCGGCTACTGCTGCGGGTACTGTGGGCGACGGGCGCTCGGATCTCGGAGGTGCTCGCCCTGCGCCCCAGGGATGTGCGTCGCGACAGCCTGGTGCTCCCCAATCGGAAGAACCCCAGTCAGCCCACCAAGCGCGTGTTCCTACCGGGCGCCGAGCTAGGGCTCACGGGTGAGCTCCTGCTGTGGGCCAAGGAGCAGGGCGTGGCCGACGACGAGCCCTTGTTCTTCTCGCGCAAACGTGACCGTTATGGTTCGCGACGGGCACTACAGCGAGGCCAAGCCTGGCTCATTGTGAAGGAGGCCTCAGAGCACGCCAACATCCGGGTCCTGGCGCTGCGCGCCTCAAAGCATGGTCCGGCTGGCGAAGCCGCGCCGGTGCACCCCCACCTGTTCCGACATGCACGTGTACGGCAGATCGTGCGCACGACACGCAACCTTCCCCTTGCCCAACGTCAGGCAGGCTGGAGCCGACTGCAGATTTTCCAACAGCAGGCCTTCGCCACCAAAGAACAGCCATTTGGCGAAGCGGTGGTACGCCTCGACCTTGTTGGTGGTGGCGCTGATCTGCTCGAGCAGTTGGGCGCTGCTCAAGTACTCCAGCAGGAACGCAGTCCGAATGACGCGGCCGAGTTCAGCGAATGCCTGATACTGGCGGTTGCGTCGGCTATAGGTGCCCAGCTTCCTCAAGAGCAGTGCCGACGACACGGCGCCAGCTTTCACCGAGAGCACGACCTGCAGCAAGTCCTGCCAGTGGGTCTGAATCAACTCCCAGTCGACGGTGTCGGTGAACAGCGCGTCAATGTGCTGGTAGTGAACGTCCTTGGACGGACGGAAGAACGTCACATCTTTCCAGTTGCGGATGCGCGGCATGAGTTTGATGCCTAGCAAGTGGGCGCCGGCCGATGGTTGGCGGAGAACTATCCCGATGTTCGGTCGCCGGATCGTTGGACTCGTGACCTGGGGCTTGCCTATGTGGTCGCCGTCAACAACCTAACGATCGGCGAACTGAGCGCACCGAGCAGTTGGCACCTACGGCCGCGTGGCAAGCCAATCTCGGCGAACTACAGGGCTCGTCTGATCGGAGGCATCCGCGCGGTCCTCCGCGGGAATAGGGCTGGTGTACTCGGCGGCTTGATCCGTATCGCGTCTTCGCCATCTCGCGCTCCATCAAAGCTCAGATTGGGCCACAGCCACGACTCATGGCCGATGACCTTGGGGCCAAGCTCCTCTGGGCAGGAATCCACCTCAATGCTCAGGATCTCCAATCGACCGGCTGTATCCGTTGACGTTGATACGGGTGCTGGTCGTGCCCTGGTTGTTCGCCGGACTCTCCAGCGAGAGCTCGCACGGCTTCGCGTCGGCGGCATGCGCTGGCAACAACCGAATGGGTCTCGAGCTGCTGCCCAGCGCCATTCAGACGACGTTGCCTGCTTGCTGGACGTGTCAACGCACAAGACTGGTGCGAGCTACACCAAGCCTGTGGATCCCCTGGTCGGTGACGCGATCGCAGGCTGGCAGGCAAAGCGTCCGGCGCAACCCCTCCGCGTCGACGCCAAGACCGCCGAGTCCGTTGCGCTTCTGCTGCTTCAGCGGCCGTCCGGTACCACCACGCTATCTGAACACGACGTCGATTCCGGCGCTCTGCAACAAGCCGCGCTGCCACGAGAGGACGCGCGTGGACGCATAACCAGCCACCGGGTCGCACGACCATCGCCACGCAGCTCTACAACGCGAAGGAGTCGATGACCCTGTTCGAGTTGCAGGCCCGAGGATTGGGCCGAGAAGACCCGCGTAGAGTGGCAATTGACACTGGACGTGAGCGCGCGGGAGTTCGAGCCGGTCCGCCAGCAGCACGCCCCTGGCCGGCGGCCAGCAGCGACAGCTTGACCGGCTCGGGCTGGACGTGCAGCACAAGGTACCTGAGCAGCGCGCCGACGACGATCACACCCACGTACACGAGCAGCAGCCGGCTCGATTAGCTCGTTGGCCAGACGTCGGCCACGTAGCGGTGGTTGGACGCGAGGTCAGCCAGCCATGCCTCGGCGGCCGCCGCGTCGCCACCAGCCTTGGCCTGGCGGATACTGGCGAAGGCTTTACGCACGTCCGGCGCCATGCGGCTGGCGTCGCCGCACACGTAGACCGCGGCGCCGCCCTCGAGCAGCTCCCAGACCGAGTCCGCCTGGCCTCGGATGGCGTCCTGCACATACATCCTGGGCTGGCCGTCCATACGCGAGAAGGCTGGTTCCACGCGCGCGATGCCGTCGGCCTGGAACTGGCGCAGCTCGTCGGCATAGAGGAAATCCTGGGCCGGGTTGCGGCAGCCAAAGAACAGCAGCGCCGCCCCCAACTCCTTGCCCTGTTGCTTCAAGGCGGCGCGCTCCTGGAGGAACCCTCTGTAGGGCGCCAGGCCGGTGCCCGCCCCCACCATGATGATAGGGGTGGTCGGGTCCTGGGGCAGGCGGAACGGCGTGCTCGGGCCCTTGACGAAGCCGTCAACCACCGCCCCGACCGGCTGCTCGGAGAGGTAGCAGGAGCACACGCCGCGGTAGCGCCCGCGGCCGGACCGGGCCGGCG
Organism: Chloroflexota bacterium; assembly: GCA_019247135.1. The sequence continues at coordinate 4,221 of JAFAPL010000371.1, forward strand.
CGTCGACCACCGCCACCGTGGCGCTGCAGGTGCCGGCATCGACCAGCGGCGAGGACGAGATGGAGTAGTAGCGCGGCTTGAGCGGCGGCAGGAACTCCAGGTACAGGTTGAACGGCAGCGCGCACGAGGGCGCGTCCTCGAGCAGGTCGATGACCGAGATGTGCCGGTCGAGCACCTCGCTCCGATAGCGAGCGGCGCTGTCGGGGTCGTCGCCGGCCAGCGCCAGCAGCCGGTCGTGTTCGGGCGGGCACTCGCTGTACGCGACCAGTACCTGGATCTGGGACCGCCTGGCCACGTCCTGCAGGTCGACGTAGGTCCCGAGCAGCGCGGCCAGGTCGACCGACTCGCCCACCGGCAGGAAGGTCTTGCTGGTGCTGTTATTGGCGATGCGCACCCGCGTCTCGGGCGTCAGGTGGAAGCGCTCGGCGACCCGCCGCACCAGCGCCGGGTCGTTGCGCGGCAGCACGCCCAGGTAGTCGCCCACCTGGTAGCTGGCGCCCTCGGGCAGGCTGAACTCGATGTGCTTGGCCGAGCGCGGCGACGGGGTCGGCCCGTCTTTGGTGTGCAGCTCGTGGTTGGCCAGGAGCCGGAGCGGTCGGGCCGCGTACTCGGCCCCGAAGGGACTGACCACCGCGGCCTCAGCGACCACCTCGACCTCGTAACGGTGACCCTCGGCGGTGGCGCCGTCGCTGGGCTCCACGGGCGCACCCACGGCCGTGGCCAGCGCTCGCCAGAGCGGCGCGTACCAGGACCGGAACTGGCCGTCGAAGTCATCGCTGGTGTCGCCCTCGCCGCGCGGGTAGACGCGCTCCGCCCCGTGCGCCTCGAGCTGCTGGTCGATCAGGTTGGGGATGCGCTGGTAGGTCGACGGCCATTCGTGGCTGCCGCAGCCGAAGACGGTGAACTTAACGCCACGCAGCGCGTCAAGGGCCAAACTACTGCCGGTCAGCCAGTCGACGAAGCGGGCGGCGTTGTCCGGCGGAGCGCCGTTGTAGGAGGCCGAGCTGATGACCACGGCGCCCTGGGTAGGCAGCTTGCCGACGTAGTCGTCCAGCGATGCGACGTTGGCCGAGAAGCCGCGCGCCGTGCCCTCGGCCGCCATCTGGCGGGCCAGGTCCTCGGTCGTGCCCAGGTTGGAGCCGAACAGCACCAGCAGTGGCGTGGCATGCTGCACCAGCAGCCGATCCCTGGCGACCGGCGCCGGTTCTTCTTCCGCCACCGCGGGCGGGGTCTCCACTGTGGCCGGGGCCGGCGCGACGGTGACACGGTGCGTGCGCGGCCGGACCTGGATGAGGAAGTCGGCCGGCTTGACGGTCATCGTCTCGCGGATCTGGAGCTGGTAGTTGGCGAAGTCGACGAACTCGAACCGCTGCAGCAGCATGCCCAGCACCAGTGTGGCTTCCTGAAGGGCGAACTGGCGCCCGATGCACGACCGCTGGCCGTGGCCGAACGGCTTGTAGACACTGGCCGGGCGGTCGTGCTCGGCCTCGCGCGTGAAGCGGTCCGGGTCGAACGCCTCCGGGCTCGGCCCCCAGACCGCAAGATCCCGATGGAGCATCGGAGTCAGGACGAGGATTTCCTGGCCCTTCTCGAGCTGGTACTTGCCGCCGATGACCGTGGTCTCGTACGGGTAACGGCTGAAGGCCGGCGCCGTCGGCCACAGGCGCAGCGTCTCCTTGAGCACCTGCAGCACGTACTGGAGCGCCCGCACCTGCTGGTAAGTGGGCAGCTCCGACGGGTCGGGTCCGAGAACACGGTCGACCTCGGCGTAGGCCCGCTCGAGCACCCCCGGGTTGCGCAGGAGGTAGTAGATGGCGAACGACAGCAGGCCGCTGGTGGTCTCGTGGCCGGCGACCAGGAAGGTGATGATCTGGTAGCGGATGTTGACGTCGTCCAGACCCTCGCCGGTCTCCTTGTCGACGCCCCGCAGCATGTGGCCGAGCAGGTCGTTCGCCTCGGCCTGGTCCGGGCTGGCCTTGCGCTCGCGGATCAGCTTGTCAACGAGCCCGTACATGATGCTGGTGTCGTCCTGGAACTGGCGCCGGCGCCGGATCATAACGGCCGATTGGCCGGGCAGTCGGGTCTGCCGGGCGAGCGACTCGCTCAGCGCACGCATCATGGCCTCGACGAAGGGGTGCTGGTCCTCGCGGTAGAAGGAGTTGAAGCGGTAGCCGAAGCCGCACAGGCCGATGGTGTCCAGGGTCAGCCGGGTCATGTCGGCCGCGACGTCGACGGCCTCGCCGGGGTTGGTCCGCGCCCACTTCTCCGCCAGCTGCTCGGCGATGTCGACCATCTGCGGCATGTAGCCCTTCATGGCCGACTGGCTGAAGTTGGGCAGCAGGATGTTGTGTGCCTTCTGCCAATTCGGCTCGTATGTCCAGGCGGTGAACAGGCCGTCGCCGGCGATGGAGTCGTGGCCGTGGGCGCGCAGCTGCGGCAGCTTGTCGAAGCGCTCGTCGTCGCAGATCTCGTCCACCAGACCGGGGCCGAAGACAACGACCAGCCTACGGTTGGGGACGACGAGCTGGTAGATGCCGGGCTGCTGGCGCGCCAGTTCCATCATCGACTGGACGGGTGTCCCGCCCAGCAGGTCGAACAGGTTGCCCACCACCGGGACGGCCCGGGGCTGGGGGATAGCTTCCAGCGTCGCGGCGCTGGACGCGCTCTCGGTCGTCATCGGGCCGCCTGCCCAGTCCGCCGCGGGTGGACCTTCATTGTGAAACCCTCCGGCTTCTCGGTCAGCGTCTCGTGGATCTTCAGCTCGTAGTTGTTGTAGTCGACCAGCTCGAAGCGCTGGAGGATCATGCCCAGCACCAGCGCTGCCTCCAGCATCGCGAACTGCCGACCGATACAGGCCCGCTGGCCGTTGCCGAACGGCTTGAAGGCGTTGGGTGGCAGCCCCCGCTCGTTCTCCTCGCTGAAGTGGTCCGGGTTGAACGCCTGGGCGTCGTCGCCCCAGACGCTCGGGTCGCGGTGCAGGCTACCGACCAGGATCGAGGCCCCTTCCGGCCGGGTGATGCGGTACTTGCCGCCGATGACCTCCGCGTCGGCGTGAGGCTGGAGGGTGAAGGCCGGCGCCGGCGGGTGGAGGCGCAGTGCCTCCTTCAGCACCTGGGTGATGTACCTGAGCTGGTGCATCTGCTGATACGTCGGCATCACGGTCGTGTCGGTGCCCAGCACCTGGTCGACCTCGGCGTAGGCCTTTGCCAGGACGTCCGGGTGGTGCATCAGCAAGTACAGTGCGAACGACAGCAGGCCGCTGGTGGTCTCGTGGCCGGCGATCAGGAAGGTGATGATCTGGTAGCGGATGTTAACGTCGTCCAGACCCTCGTTGGTCTCCTTGTCAACGCCGGTCAGCATGCGCGCCAGCAAGTCGATCTTGCCGTTCTCGCCCTTCGGCTGGGCGCGGCGCTCCTTGATGAGGGTGTCGACCATCTCGTCCATGTACTCGACGTCGGCGTCGAACTGGCGCCGCTCGCGCACGCTGATTTTGTCCTGCACCGGCAGGCGGTTGGCGCGCTGCATGGACTCGCTCAGGCAGCGGGTCATGGCCTCGACGAATGGGTGTGGCGCCTGGCGGTAGAAGGAGTTGAAGCGGTAGCCGAAGCCGCACAGGCCGATGGTGTCCAGCGTCAGCCGGGTCATGTCAGGCGTGACCTGAATGTCGTCGTCCGGGTTCAGACGCTGCCACTTCTTGACCAGCTGCTGAGCGATGTCGACCATCATCAGGAAGTAGTCGCGCATCGCCTGCTGACTGAACGCGGGCAGCAGAATGGCGTGCGCCTTGCGCCAGTTGGGCTCCTCGGTATAGGCGGTGAACAGCCCGTCGCCGGCGAATGCGCGCACTTGGGTGAGGCCGGCACCGACCTTTTTGTCGAAGCGCTGCGGGTCGCACAGCTCGTCGGCCAGCGCGAAGCCGGAGACGAACACCGCCTCACGGTTGAGGATGGTCAGCCGGAAGATCGGCCCGTAATCGCGCGCCAGGGCGTTGAGCGCCGCCACGGGGGCGCCCCGATCGACGTCAAACAGGTTGCCGACGACCGGCTTCGCCGGCGGCCGCGGGATCTCTTCCAATCGGACATCTACCACGCCAGGCTCCTCTTGCGACTTTGATACGCCCGATAAGTCGCGAGCGCGTTCGCGACCACCATGCCGACGCCGAACGCCAGCAGGGCCGACGTGGCCAGGCCAGCGATGGACGGGTCGGGGTTGCTCCGCCCGACGACTTGCCGCACCACCACGCGGCCGGCGAACACCACCAACCACAGCATGACGCCCAGCTGCGTGTTCTGCACCAGCAGCTTGGCGGCGTCCGTGTCCACCCGGTGCACGTCGAACTGCGTACCGCGGACGAAGCCGACCAGCAGCCCGAGCAGCAGACCGACCCCTATCCAGCCCCAGGCGCCAAGGTCGCCGGGCGTGCTGCGCACCAGCGTGACGGCCGTGAGCAGCACCAGGACCAGCGGCACCAACCACAGCCGGCGCACCGACACCCGCCGCTGACGCATCTGCATCAGCAGCAACACGCCCACGAGAAGCAGACCAGCGGCGTCGATCAGCGGGTTGCTCAGGTCAGCGATCCTCATGGGACCTCGCCCGATCGCGCCACGAAGGCCCCCAGCCGGCCGAGCGTCAGGGTCGCGCCCCCGCCGGCCCGGACGGCCAGTCGGGCGGCGGCATTCGTCTCGCCGGTTCGTGCCAGGACCCCCGTGTAGGCGCCCGGCGGAAGATCGACCGGCGTCGTCAGCTCGACCGTCCGGGCATCGCCACGGTTGACGGCGACTAGCACCGTGTCGGCCCCGGACCGACGCTCGAACACGAGCACGTCCGCGTCGGTGTACACACCTTGGTAGGTGCCCTGCCAGACCGCCGCGCTCGACTGCCTCAGACGCGCTAGCGCCTGGATGATTTCGAAGGCCGGCGTCGTCTCGCTCCAGGCGGTCATGCCCAGCCGGTTGTAGGGGTCGTCGTTGTCCGAGTTGATGTATGTCGGCGGCGTGTCGTGGCCCTCGTCGTAGCGGGCCAGGTACTGCTCGTCGCCGTAGAAGATGATCGGGATGCCGCGCACGGTCATCAGCAGCACCGTGGCCAGATCCAGCCGCCGTTCGCGCTCCGTCTCGCTCTGGATGCCCAGCTTCTGCAGGCGCACGAGCGTCCGCATCTGGTCGTGGTTGTCGATGAAGGTGCCCTGCCAGTCGTCGCGACCGTCGAACGCCGTGGTCCGCTGCTGGAGCAAGGCGTCCAGGTCGGCGCCACTGGTCGCCTGCGCCGGCTCCTCGTAGCTGCCGCCGATAAAACGGTTCAAGGCCAAGGCGAGCTGGAAGTCGAGGATGTTGGTGCCATACACGTCGTAGTGGTTGGCGAAGGCGAGCGACCGGTCGTCTCCGACCCCGCCGTTCGACCACTCGCCCACGAAGTAGGGCGCCTCTCGCCCCTCGGCGGCGGTGTGGTCCGTCAGCTCGTGGGTGAACCGGGCGACGAACTCCGGGAACGGGAACTTGATCGCATCCAGACGAAAGTCGTCCACGCCGTTGTCCAGCCACAGCTTGCCGGCCGCGATCAGGTACGCGGCCATCGTGGGATTGCGCTGGTCGTAGCCACTGAGATCGGCGAGCAGGCAGTGGTGGAGCTGCCAATCGTCCCACTCGGAATCCGCCACCTTCTGGGCTGCCTGGCAGGCGGCGGTGTTCTGGTAATGTTTGTAGAAGCGCCTGCCCGTCGCCGGATCGTAATCGTGCGCATAGCTACGGATGAACGGGACGCTCGGTCCATCGAGCTGATCGAGCTGGCCATACGCATGGTTGTCGTTCGGGTTCGAGTGGTTGAGAGTGATGTCCTGGATGTAGCGCATGCCGCGGGCGTGCAGGGCCTGGCTGAGCTGGCTGACGTCGGCCCAGGTGCCAAAGTGCGGGTTGACAGCGTCGTAGTTCTGCACCCAATAGCCGTGGTAACTCGTCCCGTAGCCGGTCCCGCCCTCGTAGGCGGCGACGTTCTCCATGAGCGGCGTCACCCACACCGCCGACGCGCCCAGGCGCTGCACGTAGTCCAGCTTGTCGATGATGCCTTGGACATCGCCGCCCCAGTAGCGGCGCCATTGGGCCTCATCCGGACACGTCTGCTCGAAGCAGTTGACGTCGTTGGTGGCGTCGGGATGGTCCGGATCGACGTAGGGCTCCAAGGGCTCGTGCGCGTGGAAACGGTCAGCAACCAGGAAATAGATCGTTCGCGAGCGGTAGTCGGGCGCCGGCTGCGCCGCGGCCGTCCCGCCAAGCCCGGACGGCACTAGCACCAGGGCCGCGAGGCCGAGCAGGATAATCGGCGTCAGCAACTGGCGCACGAGCGCGATTTGGTGCTCCATGGCCTCGGAGTAACGGGACGGATTGGGCTCGGTAGTTACGTGGTTCGGCATCGGCACTTTTTGGTAGCGGCAGTCTAGAGCCAGGCGTCGCCAGGGGCCAGAGGCGTGGTCACTGAATCCAATGGCACCCAGGTCGGCCGCTGCTGCGTGTGGGAGATGAACAACGAAGCCGAGGCCGAGCACTGTGTCGGTCGCGAGCTCTTGTCCATATGTCATGGTTCACGCGGTACTTGGCCAGGCCGCGCGCATCCGAGCGCTTCGACCACACCGACATCCCTCCCAATGTTCAGCCCGCACGGCGAGTCAGCCGGAAGCCCGCACGCTCGGTCGACAGCCGGTCGACAGCAAGTCAGCAGTTCTGGGGATACGCTCGCCGATTCGGTGCGAGACGGTGTTGAACGCGACGTAGTGCATGGGCTCCCGCAATCATCGGAACGAAAATGTCCATCAGAAGTCGTTGGCATCGGGCGACGTAACGAGCAGGTCCTCCTCGTCGAGCTTGGCGGGATCGCGCAGGGGTCGGAACTCACCGCGGGCGACGGTCTCCGGCAGCGAGAAGTGGTAGCGGCCCAGGGACGTTGATATGGTTGGTGCCCAGGGGTGAGAGGCGCGCGACGTCCTCGTCATTGACAGTACCGCCCTGGGCGCGCACTTGGGTCAGGGCGCGGTCCATGTACAGCGTCGTCCAGAGGATCAGCACGTTGACCACCAGGCCCAAGGCCCCGAGCTGATCCTCGATTCCCTCGCGATAGGGCTGGCGGAGCTCGCCTTTGCGGCCGTGGAAGACGTGCCGAGCCACTTTGTGGCGGTCCTCATG
>JAFAPL010001002.1 GCA_019247135.1 Chloroflexota bacterium
CGAAACGAAGACGACCAGATAACCAATGCCGCGCGGCACACGCATAGCCTAGCCGTACCGTCCGGGTCGGGGGAGCTTGCAGCCGCCCGCATGATGGGCCTTGGGCGGCATGCACGCTTGATGCTGCCGAACGGCCACGCGTGAAGCAGCGGTCACGCCAGACAACAAGGTCGTGCCCAAGCGGCGATCGCATACGCTGCGCACAGCAAGGGTGCAGCAGTCTCAAGCGCGGGGTCAGGCGATACTCGCGACGGTTATCGCGCTGGCGCTGATCAACATCGGCCTGGCGGGCGTGATTGCCTCGGCCGTGGGCGCGCGCACGATCTTGCCGCTATGGATCGCCGCGGGCCTGCTGCTCCTCGGCATCTTTGCCACGGTCATCACGGTGCTTCTCTGGCGCGCCTACCTGCGCCAGGCCAGCCATTGATACGGCCCGCCCGCGGGCCGCGAGCGAACTACTTCTTCTTCTTTCGGGACCCTCTGGTGGACTTCACGCCCGCGGGCGCGCCAACTGCGTCGAGCACAGCCGAAGAGACGGGCTCGTCCCAGTCCACTTCGGGGAACAATTTCTCGACGCCCTCGGCGAACTTCTCGGAATCCACGATGGTGAGAACGTACTGTGGATCCTCGGCCAGAGGGTCCTCAGGGAACTGCAGGTCCGCCCATCCCTCGTCGATGCCGCGGATCATGAGTCGCGTCACGAAGTTCCTGAAGATGTCGTAGTTCGTGTACTTCGGCGACACGCCCAGAAACAGGCGCTCGCCCTGTCCGTTGGCCGTCCACAGTCGTTCGACCAGATACGGGACACTCGGCTTCACCAGGTCCGCCCGCCAGCGGCGGGGCTCGTACCACCGCGACAGCAGCTGATCCAGCTGAATGACGCGCGTCACCGGTTTTTCGCAACTCGGGCACCGCTCGACCGTGCCCAGCTTGTTGACGCGCACGAGCGCCCCGCATTGCGGGCAGGTGAATTCGAATCCCTTGTTGGTTTCAGTGTCGGAAGAAGTTGCAGACGGCATCGGCGGCTGGACTGTACCTGATCGGCTTGCGGCTGTCAGCTATCGGCAGGTGCGAAACGCCGCGTTCAGACCTCGGTTCAGACCTCGTCGTAGCGGTACAGGTTGTAGCGATCCATCAAGCCGATCAGTTTGCTCGCGTATGAAGGATCGGTCGCGTAGCCGTCTCGATTGACCTCGCGCGCGAACTGTTGTGGATCGTTCCGCGCCGCCATCGCGCTCGAATACCGACCGTTCTCGACGAAGAACATCCCGTGGTCGACGAACGACTCCGCCACGCTGTTGTATTTGCGGAAGGCTTGCGATTGGAACACGTTGCGCCCACCGAGCACTTCCCAGACATTGAACGATTCGATGCCCGCCGGGCCCGGTTTGGTTTGTGCTTTGATGCCGAAGTAGTTGTTCGCCTCGATCGCCAATCGAGATGAGCCCCAATAGCTCTCGAGGATGGCCTGGGCGATCGTCACGCTCGCGGGCACCCCGGTCTGGTCTGCGGATTCTACGGCTGCTTCGGCGATAGACGAGATGAACTGTTCCTGCGGCGTATTGCCCAGGATGGGCAGCTTGTGCTTCGACGTGGATACGGTGGCGGCCTGCAGATCGTCGCCGCTCGACGCGCCGTCCGAGCTGCCTGACCCAACGACCACCTTCTTCGGCAGTGGCCGATAGCCGCCAGGAACCGCCAGTCGTTGTCCGACCACGATCACGTACGGGTCCGACAGGTGGTTCGTTGAGATCACTTCCTCGACGTGGGCGTCGTACGCGTTGGCGATGCTCGCCACCGTGTCACCCGGCCTCACCTCGTGGATCAGGCCGCTGAACGGCAGGATCTCCAGTTGCTGGCCGACCTGCAGGATGTCCGGGTCGGTAAGGTCGTTTTCCCAGATGATGGTCTCGTTCGTCACACCAAACTGCTGGGCGATGGTGCGCACGTTGTCGCCTTCCTCCACTGTGTATTTGCGAATGTTCAACGGTGTATCCGGCGCGGACGGCAGGGCGGCGTTCGAGATCAGGTCGCTCGCGTCTGGCGCGACCGCGAAGTCGGGTGCATCCGCGTCAGCGGAGCCTGGCGCAGGCACGTTTACACCCCTACCGTTCGACGGCGCGAGCACCGCCATGTCGTTCGAGAGGGTGTCGTTCATCATTCGCGCGTTCGGCCGAGCAACCGGGGTCAGCTGAACGCCCACACATGCCGCCGACAGGACGACCGCGCACGCGAGCACGTGCAGGATTTCGCGACGATGGCGGTTGACAAACCTCGAAGCGCGGTGCTGCAGGACTCAGGTTCTCCCGAACTGGCGCATCATAATCGGCTTCGACGGTGTGCCCAAGTGCGACACGCGGCCCCAGAATACTCGCCTGGGCAGCCCGCGTGCGTCACACAACGCTCACACCCTGGTGGCTGGCGGCCGACGGCGATAATGCCCGGCGTGTCGCGCCCGTTCGCTCCAGGCGAGCTCGCCCTGCTGCTCGATCCAGAAGGCAAGCGCTACATGGTCCGCCTGGCCGAAAACGACACGCTGCACCATCATCTCGGCGCCGTCCAGCATGCCGACGTGATCGGCCAGCCCGAAGGTGCTCGCATCCGCTCCAGTCAGGGCAAGGACTTCGCCGCGCTCAGGCCGCGTCTGCTCGACTACGTGTTCGAGATGCCCCGCCGCAGTGGGATCGTCTATCCCAAGGACGCCGCTCATCTGATGATGTGGGCCGACATCGGCCCTGGCATGCGCGTCCTCGAATCTGGTGTCGGGTCGGGCGCGCTGACGCTGGCGCTGCTGCGGGCGGTCGGTGAGCGTGGGCAGGTAGTCGGCTATGAGCAACGCCCAGATTTTCTCGATCTTGCGCTGAGCAACGTCCGCGCGTTTTCCGAAGCCGCCAATCTGCTGCTGCGGGAGCGCGATGTGTACGAGGGCATCGTGGACGACGGGTTTGACCGCGTTGTGCTGGACTTACCGGAGCCCTGGCGAGTCGTCCCGCATCTCCAGAAGGCGCTCAGGTCGGGTGGCTGCCTGGCCGCGTATACCCCGTCGATCCTGCAAGCCGCCCAGATCACAGAGGCGCTCAGAGCAACACAACAGTACGTCCAACTGGAAACACACGAGGTGCTTCTGCGTGGCTGGCACATCCGTGGCCAGGCGGTCCGACCTGAACAGCAGATGGTTGGTCACACGGGCTTTGTGACGGTCGCACGTCAACTGGCGGGCGAGTGCAATCCTGGCGCGAGAGGCCCGGTTGCGTGATAGAATCTGCGACGCTCGCGCCATCCGGCGAAGGTGGTGTCTCGTCCCGCCGATTTGGTTCGGACCGCCGTGGGGGCCAATTTGCGGCGGGAGCGTGCATCTGCGGGAGCGAGCACGCAGGTTTCAAGTTCTTCATTTTGGCCTTCTTTTAGAATTGCCGGAAAGGACGCCCGGTGGCCCAAGCCAAAAGCACCCAGACTGGATCGAGCCCGGCGCGGCCTGGCCTGAACCGCCTGCGCACTCAGCAGCGGCGTGGCACAGGCGCGGCGACGAGCTCGACCACGGCTCGGCCGACGCTACCGTTGGCGGGCGCCGGCGGGCGTCGCGGTGGCCGAGCAGGCAATCCGATCAACTTCGTCCGCGATGTCCGCTCGGAGCTGCGCAAGGTCGCGTGGCCGAGTCAGCGCGAGACCATCAACCTCACCGTTGTCGTTATCGCCCTGTCCGTGTCGGTGGGCTTGTTCCTGGGCGGCACCGATTTTGTCTTTCAGGAACTGTTTCGATTCTTGCTGGGCGTGACGGGGAGTAGCAGCTTCTAATGGTGGATCAGATGAGCGTCGCCGACACCGGCAACGGCGCCGGCGAACAGGATCGTAAGTGGTACGTCATCCACACGTACTCGGGTTATGAGAACAAGGTCAAAACCAATCTCGAGCACCGTATCGAGTCGATGGGCGTCCAGGACAAGATTTTCCAGGTGGTGATCCCAACCGAGGAAGAAATCGAGATCAAGGACGGTCAGCGCCGCACGGTGCAGAAGAAGGTCTACCCCGGGTACGTCATGGTCGAGATGGCCATGGATGACGACGCCTGGTACGTCGTCCGCAACACCCCTGGCGTGACCGGCTTCGTCGGCACGACCACACGCCCGTCACCGCTTCAGGACGACGAGGTCAAAAAGATCCTCAAGAAGATCGGCCAGGAGCCGCCAAAGGTCAAGGTCAGCTTTACCAAGGGCGAGCGTGTCAAAGTCGTCGATGGTCCGTTCACCGACTTCATCGGTGTCGTGGACGACATCAACCCCGAAAAAGGCAAGGTGCGCGTACTGGTGTCGTTCTTCGGTCGCGAGACGCCGGTCGAGCTCGACTTCTTGCAGGTCCAGCGCATTGTCTGAGAGGCGAGTTTGAGGGGGCTCCGCTCCTTCAACTCAGCGGAGCTTTTGCTGAATGGCTAAGAAGGTACGGACCGTCATCACGTTGCAGTTGCCTGCTGGAAAAGCCACGCCAGCCCCACCGGTTGGCCCGGCTCTCGGCCAGCACGGCATCAACATGATGGCCTTCTTGAAGGAGTACAACGAGCGCACGGCCGGTCAGGCAGGCATGATCATCCCCGCCCTGATCACGATCTTTGAAGATCGCTCGTTCGCGTTCGTCACGAAGACCCCACCTGCCGCCGACCTGATCAAAAAAGCCGCGGGGATCGAAAAGGGCGGCGGAACCGCCGGGCGTGCCACGGCTGGCACGATCAGCCGCGACAAGGTCCGCGAGATCGCCGAGATCAAGATGAAAGACCTCAACGCGAACGACATCGATGCTGCCATGCGCATGATCGAAGGCTCGGCACGCAGCATGGGCGTCGCCGTTCGCGAATAGGCATCCAGCGCCAGCCACAATGTCGCGCCGCAAGTAGTTGACGGAGCATGAACTAGCAAATGCCCAAGCGTGGAAAAAAGTACCGAGCAGCGCTCGAAAAAGTTGATCCAGCGAAGCAGTACGCGCCTGACGAAGGCGTTCGTCTGGTGAAAGAGACCGCCACCGCGAACTTCGACGAGACGGTCGAGCTGCACATCCGCACGGGCGTGGATCCCCGCCATGCGGACCAGGTGGTTCGCGGCTCTGCCGTCTTGCCTGCCGGTACCGGTCGCACGCAGCGCGTTGTGGCGTTTGCCACGGGCGACAAAGCCCGGGAAGCCGAAGCCGCCGGAGCCGACATCGTCGGCGCTGACGATCTCGTTCAGCGCATCCAGGGCGGCTGGACCGATTTCGACGTGGCCGTCGCCACGCCCGACATGATGGGCATGGTCGGCCGACTCGGGCGTGTACTGGGCCCACGCGGGCTCATGCCCAACCCACGCTCGGGCACCGTCACGCCCGACATTGGTCGCGCCATTCGTGAGATCAAAGGCGGGCGTGTCGAATTCCGAGTGGATCGCACGGGCGTGGTCCACGTGCCAATCGGCAAGGTCAGCTTTACCGAAGAAAATGTTCTCCAGAACCTGGGCGCGCTCGTCGACGCGGTCGTGCGTGCGAAGCCGAGTGGCGCCAAGGGTCAGTACATCAGGACCATCAACATCGGAGCGACCATGGGCCCGGGCGTCAGCCTGGACCTGCAGCCAACCCTGGCGCTGGCCAGCACTGAAACGTAAACTCCGAGACGAAATTCCGTAGACCGCCGGTGCGCTGACGCTCAGCGCGTAATGGCTGCCAAATGAGGTAGCCGCCCGCGTGAGGAGGTTGAGAAAACGCCTATGCCAAAAAGCCGCGTCCGCGCGCGGGCAGATAAGAGCGCGGCCATCGACTCGCTCGCCGAGCGCCTGAGTAGCGCCGAGATCGCTGTACTCACCGAGTACCGCGGTCTGAGCGTCACGGAACTGCAGGACCTGCGTGGCCGCTTGCGTCCCGCCGGTGTCGAGTACGTCGTCGCCAAGAACACGCTCGCCCGCTTCGCCGCCGAGCGCACCGGTCGCATGACGATCGTTCAGGACCTGGTCGGGCCAACGGCAATCGCCTTCGGCAGCGACCCGGTCGCGACCGCGAAAGCCCTCCAGGACTACACGCGCACCAATCGTATTTTCGTGCTCAAGTCCGGTCTGCTGGGCGATCGGCGCATCGAGGCACGCGAAGTCGAACAACTGGCCAGCCTGCCTCCAGCCGATGTGCTGCGAGGTCGGCTCTTCGGCATGGTTGTCAGCCCGCTACAAAGTACGGTCACGGTGCTGTCCGCACCACTCGCATCCCTGGCGCGCCTGCTGGAAGCGCGTCGCAAGCAACTCGAAGAACAGGGCGGCGCAGGCGCCGCCGAAGGAGAAGGAACTGGCATGGCGTCCATTGACGAACTGGTTGCGAATCTTGGAGATCTGAAAGTCCTCGACCTGGCCAACCTGGTCAAGCGACTCGAGGAGGAATGGGGCGTCTCGGCCGCGGCTGTCGCGGCTCCCGTCGCCGCTGGTGCGGCGCCCGCCGCTGATGGCGCCGCCGCCGCTGCGCCGGCCGAGGCACAGACCGAGTTCGACGTGGTGCTGAAAGACTTCGGCGCCAAGAAGATCGAGGTCATCAAGGTTGTGCGCGAGCTGACCAACCTTGGTCTGAAGGAAGCCAAGGACCTGGTCGAGGCCGCGCCGAAGCCGGTCGTCGAAGGTGTGGCCAGGGACGCGGCCGACGGAGCAGCTCAGAAGCTGCGCGACGCGGGCGCAACCGTCGACGTCCAGTAACGCTGGTGTTCGAGGGGGTGGACACACCCCCTCATGTTCTCTCTGTGCCGTCAGCACTCGAGCGCACGTCCGCTTGACCATCGAGGCACTTTCTTCGACGGCTTGCCTGCCCTACCCGTAGCTCGGGCAAGCGACGCGACGCCTAGCGCTCGCGCTCGCGGCCGAAGCGTCCGAAGAGTGATCCCGTAAGCATCGACCGCGTCGTTGGTAGCGGGTTTTCTCCTTCAGTCGCGTGGCCCTGCGCGCGCCCAGCCAGCCAGTCCTGGTGCATTGTGCGCGCGTTTTCGAAGGTCGCCTTCAAGCCCGGATCGTCTGAAGCGATCGCTTCGCGCAACGCAACGAGCTCGTCCATGAACAGGTCGATGCGTCGCACCAGGTTCTCGCGATTCGACCGCGCGATGTCGAAGAACATCTGTGGATCACTGTCCGACAGGTGCGTCGCATACGCGAAACCGCCGGCCGCCAGGGATGCCGTCTCACGCCAACTCCGCTCCCGCCCAAGGTGGCCGATCAGCGCCACAGACATGAGATACGGCAGATGACTCACTGACGCGACGAGCCCGTCGTGCTCCGAGGCATCCAGAAAATACGGCGATGCGCCGAACGACTCGACAAGATGCGCTGCTTCGTCAATGGCGTCGCGTTGTGTGGTGGGCAACGGCACGAGGCACCACACGGCTCCCTGAAACAGCCGAGCCTCAGCCAGCTCAGGGCCGGTCTCGGTCTTGCCAGCCATAGGGTGGCCGCCGACAAAGCGCACGCCAGATGGCAGCAGGTCGCTGGCCCACTCCAGCACCTGCGCTTTGGTGCTGCCCGTGTCCATCACCAGCGCGTGAACTGGTAGGAGCGGCGCCATTTCCTCGAATAACGCCTTCATCGCGCCGACAGGCGTCGAGACGATGACCAGGTCGGTGTCTTCGAGAGCATCGCGCAACGAAGCGCGACGGTCGATCGCTTTCAGTTGCTGTGCGCGTCGCAGATTCTCGCCCGAGGCGTCGTAGCCGAGGATCTGTATCTGTGGTCGCGCGGCTTTGAGCGCCAACCCGACCGACGCGCCGATCAGTCCAGTTCCCAGAATGGCTGCGCGGTTACCCGCCACCGGCCAGCACCCGCAGGAAATTCCCAATGATCTGCTGGCCCGTGGAGAGGAATGCGTTCAGGTATGGACTCACGCCCGGCAGAAACAGCACGGCCAGCAAGAGTAGCGGCCCGATTTGTTGCAGCGGCGCCAGGGCCATTTTGATCGGCCGCGGTGACAGACCAAAGATGAATCCGAAACCATCCAGTGGCGGCACGGGTAGCAGATTGAAGACCGCCAGCGCGACATTGATGCCGATGAACGCCTGCACGTAGCGCGCGATGCTCGTGTTGAAGCCGAAGTCGATGTGCGAGATCAGCAACACTACGACCGCCGCCGCGAGCAGGTTCGACACTGGCCCGGCCAGCGATGACAGGGCCCAGCCGAGATTCGGGTTGCGCATCGCGCGCGGGTTGATCGGCATCGGACGGCCCCACCCGATCGGTCCGATCAGGATCATCAAAGTCCCGATAGGATCGAGATGCTTGAGCGGGTTCAGGGTCAGGCGCCCGACGCGCCTCGGTAGATCATCGCCAAAAAGCGTGGCAACCAGTCCGTGGCTGAACTCGTGCACGGTGATCGCAAGGACGAGTGCCACAAAGAACGGCAGACGCGCCACCAGCGCATTGCCGCCAGTTGCCGTCGGCGAGAGCAGGCCCATCTGGTAGGCCAGCAGCAGGATGAGCACTGCCAGCCCGACCCACTGGATGGGCGTGATGGTCTGTCGCGGTCTGGACGCAGGCGGTCCAGGCACATTCGAAGCGGGAGCCGTCTGCGCGCACACGCTGGCAGGATGATAAGTGCCGCGCCCTTTACCCCGTGCGCAATCGGCGTATCCTGGGTGCGCGCTGCTGCGCAAGGGGGGACTTGCTGATGCCGCTGTACATGCTGCAGTTCGCTTACACGCCCGAGGCCTGGGCCGCCCTGACGAAGAATCCGCAGAACCGTGCCGAGGGCGTCGCCAACATGATCCAGAATCTGGGTGGCCGACTCGTCGACGTCTATTACTGCTTCGGTGAGTATGACGGCCTGGTGCTGTACGAAGCGCCGGACGACGTGACGGCCACGGCTGCGGTTCTGGCTGGAGTGTCGCCGGGGCACATAAAGGCGTCTCGCACGACGCGTTTGATGACTGTCCAGGAAGCGATGGACGCCATGCGTAAAGCCGGCCAGATCAGCTACGCCGGCCCGCCAGGGATGCAGACCCGCGCAACATAATCTTTCGGAAACCGCTGGCCAGATCTCGCGCCAGCCCGCAGTTGAAACAACCAACCGACGCGCGGGCTACCGCTCGATCTTTCGGATCCCAAAGGTTCCACCTTTGAAAACCCCCTGGCCAGATCTCGCGCCAGCCCGCATCTGAGACAGCAGGTCAGGCGCACTCCGCTTCGACCTTCGGATTCCAAAGGTGGCACCTTTGGCAACCCCTGGGCTGATCTCGCGCCAGCCCGCATCTGAAACAACCAACCGACG
>JAFAPL010001015.1 GCA_019247135.1 Chloroflexota bacterium
ACTGCGCAGCTTCTGGTCGACTGGATACGCTCGGGGAGCCCGCCTGAGGCGGTGGCGCCCATGTCCGCCTCCCGTTTGATGCCTCTAGGCTGAGCCAGCGCAGGCTGGGATCGATGCTGACGTGCTCCGCATCGCGTCGCGCAGCGCGTCCGCGGCAAGCACCGGCGCTGAGGGGTCGACCGTCACGCGCGCGACTTGTTCGCCGTGCCGGCGCAGCCATGCGTCCAGGATCAATACGTCGTCCAGCTCGTCGCGACTGATCACCGGCGCGGTCGCCGTCGAATACACGCGCCGCAGCAAGTAGCGCAGATGGGAAGGTGTGGCACGCAGCGGCAATGACACTTCGTCGGCAAGTCGGCCGGAACGAAGGAAGAGCAACCGCGCACGGTCGCGCTGGCGTTCAGGCGTGACCAGCACCACGTTACGCTCAGAAAAGGACGTGAGCCGCTGCTGGACGCTGATCACCTGCTCCAGGTCACGCATGCGATCACGCAGCTCGGCGGCTTCTTCGAAACGTAGCGCCTCGCCCAGAGCGTCGCGGCGCTCGGCGGCCTGCTCGAGCAAGCTCGTGTCCTCGCCGCGCAACACGTTTGCAGCGCGTTCGGCAGCAACCGTGTAGATCGCGTCGTCCACGGCTCGAACACACGGGCCCAGGCACTTCTTCATTTCAAGGAGGGCACACGCCTGACCTCCGCGCACGGTGGCGCACTGGCGCAGGCCCAACTGGTCGGACAGAAACGTCACCGCCGAAGCGACCACGCCGGCGCGACGGAAGGGGCCGAAGTACAGCGCGCCGTCGGTCGGCCGCTCGCGCGTGGCGACCAGGCGCGGATACCGCTCGCGCAGATCAAGCTTGATGAACGGATAGTCCTGGTACTCGCGCAGCATGCTGTTTGCTTCGGGCAAGTAACGCTTGACGAGCTTGGACTCGAGCAGCAGCGCCTCGAGCTCTGAGCTCGTTTCGATGGCCTCGACGTCCGCGACGTGCCGCAGCCGGCGGCGCAGGCGCGGCTGAGCCGGACTACAGGCGGTGCCCGATGGGCGCAGATGGGTGCGAACGCGCTGACGCACGTTGACGCTCTTGCCGACATACATCACGCGGCCGTGGCTGTCCTTGAGCATGTACACGCCCGGGCCGCTGGGCAGACTCGCCACCTGCGCCTCGTCGACCGAGCCGCGGCGGCGGCGCTGAACGATCGGCTGTTGCTGCAGCTTCAACAGCTTGGGCAGCGAGTCGACGCCCCGCTCGATGGCGGTCTCGAGCAGACGCAGCAACAACGAAACGGTCGCTTCGGCGTCGGGGCCGGCGCGGTGGCGCTGGACAAACGGAAAGCCGAGGGCTGCGCACAGACTGTCCAGCTTGTAGCTGTGCAGGCCCGGAAGCAGGCGTCGCGCAAGACGCAACGTGCACAGGCGGTCGGCTTCCCAGGGCAGGTTGGCGCGCTCGAAGGCGCGCTGCAGAAAGGTGTAGTCGAAGGCCGCGTTGTGCGCGACCACGACGGCTCCGCGCAGCATGCGGCTGAGATCAGGCAGCAGTTTGTCGAAGCTCGGGCGGCCTCGAACGAGGGCGGCGTTGATGCCGGTGATGCGGGTCACGAATGGAGGGATCGGAATGCCGGGCTCGAGCAGGGCTTCGAGACGGTCCTCGACCTGACCGCGGACGACGCGAATGGCGGCGACCTCGAGGACGCGGTCGAAGGCGGCGCTGCCGCCCGTCGTTTCAAGGTCGACGACAACAAAGGGTGTGTCCTGGAGAGCCAGAGCAAGCGAAGCGGACATCAACAGCTCGAGGTGCGCGCACCACGTTACGTCGCCTTATCGGCGTGTGAACCGGCCCATCGCCCGGTTTTTCACGGCTGTGACTTGCTCGTGATGCGTAGAACAACGGTTCGGCCAGCCAGGCCTGCGAAGAGCCGTGCGGCTAGACTCACTCCGAGAGCCACGTGTTCAAGCGACTACTGATTGCCAACCGCGGAGAGATCGCCGTGCGCGTCATCCGCGCGTGTCGTGAGATTGGCATCGAGTCCGTCGCCGTGTATTCAGACGTGGACGCACAGGCGCTGCACGTCCGCATGGCAGATGTGGCGGTGCCCATCGGCCCAGCCCCGGCCTCGGAAAGCTATCTGCGCATCGACCGCATTCTGGAGGCCGCGCGCCAGACGGGTGCGCAGGCGATCCACCCTGGGTACGGTTTTCTCGCCGAGAATGCCGAATTTTCCCAGGCCTGCCGCGACGCCGGTCTGGTCTTCGTCGGCCCGCCGCCAGGCGCCATGCGTGCGCTCGGCCTGAAGACCGAAGCTCGTCAGCTGGTTCAAAAAGCGGGCGTGCCGGTCGTGCCAGGCACGCTGGAGCCGGTGAGTACAGTCGAAGAGCTGCGCACGGCCGCGGAGCAGGTGGGTTTTCCCGATGCGCCGATCGCTCTCAAAGCTGTCGCGGGCGGGGGTGGCAAGGGCCTGCGCATGGTTCACGAGGCCGCTCAACTGGAGGCCGCGTTCAGGCAGGCCAGCAGCGAGGCCGGCGCGGCTTTTGGCGACGCCGCCGTCTACGTCGAACGCGCGATCGAGCGGCCGCGGCACGTCGAAGTCCAGATCCTCGCCGACGAGCACGGCCAATGCGTCTACCTCGGCGAACGCGACTGCTCGCTGCAGCGCCGACACCAGAAGGTGCTCGAAGAGTCACCCTCGCCCGCTGTTACTCCCGAGCTACGCGCGCGCATGGGCGAGGTCGCCGTGCGCGCCGCGCAGGCGGCGGGCTACACGAACGCGGGAACCGTCGAGTTCCTGCTCGCGCCGAATCGAGAATTCTTCTTTCTGGAAGTCAACGCCCGCCTGCAGGTCGAGCATCCGGTCACCGAGCAGGTGACGGGTCTCGACCTGGTACGCGAGCAGCTTCGCATCGCGGCGGGCGAGCCGCTCGGATACGACCAGTCCGCCATCCAGCCGCGCGGCTATGCCGTCGAGTGCCGGGTGTACGCCGAGGACCCGTCGGCGGGGTTCGTGCCGTCGACGGGTCGGCTGGTGGGGTATCGGCCGCCGAGCGGGCCGGGTGTCCGCGTCGACTCGGGCGTCGAGGAAGGCGCGAGCATCGACGTCTATTACGACCCGATGATCGCCAAATTGATCATCTCAGGCGCGGATCGCCTTCAGGGGCTGGAGCGCATGGCGCGGGCGCTGCGCGAGTTTCTCATTCTCGGCGTCAAGACGAGCATCCCGCTGCATCGCTGGCTGATGGCCAATGACTCGGTGCGGCGTGGTGATGTGGACACCGGTTGGCTCGAACGTGAATGGCCGCCAGCGGACGGCGTGGAGGAAGACGTCGAGACGGCGGCGATCGCGGCGGCGCTGCTGGTGGAGGGCGAAAGCACGATAGCGCCCGCCGGTGCGCCTCCGCCTGCTGATGGTGCGGCGTCCGCGTGGCGGGTCGCGGCCCGAAGGGCAGCGTTGTCGTCGTGAAGACGGCTTACGAGGTGCGGATCGGTGAGCGAACGTTCAAGGTATCGCTGCGTTCGGCGGAAGATGGCGTGCGCGCGAGTGTCGATGGCGGGGACGAGGTGCCCGTTTCGCTGGCGACAGTCCGCGGCCCCTTGCGATCCCTGGTCATTGGCGAGCGACGAGTCGAGCTGCTCGGCGCGCGGACGTCGGATGGGGTCGCCTTGAACATCGACGGCGTGCTGTACGAAGGCGAGGTGCTCGACGAGCTGCGCGCCCGTCTGGCGTCGCTGGCTGGAGGCGGTGCGGCCGCGCACGGCAGGCGCGAGCTGAAAGCACCCATGCCCGGCCTCGTGGTGCGTGTCGGCTGCGCGGTCGGCGACCATGTTGAGGCTGGCCAGTCGCTCGTGGTGCTCCAGGCGATGAAGATGGAAAACGAGCTGTCGCTAGCTCAATCGGGCACCGTGGCCGTCATGAACGTCACCGCCGGGCAGACCGTAGAGCAGGGTCAGGTGCTCGTCGTCATCGAGTAGCGCGCCCGAGGTCGACGCGAAGCTCGCCTACGCCTCGGGATTGATCACGGCCAGGCCTGTTTCGGGGTCCGGCGTCTTGCGGAGGTACTCCGGGCTATCGGTGACGACAACCTCGAGCGTCGGCCAGACCGACGCCTCCAGGAGATGACCCCCGCGGGTTGAGCCGTCGCGCCGGCCGACCACGACGTGCGCGTGGACCTCAGGCTTGCCATCAGGTTTGACGGCCACGTCGCCCACCAACGAGAGCACCTCAACCTGCTCGTCGACCGGGATGCGCTCGTATTCCTTCTTATCGCGTGAGAAATAGCCCAGCACGGCCCGCGAGAAGCCGCCCACAGCCGTGAGGTGCGCGGCGGTGACGTTGTGTTCAGTTGCGAACTGCGTCAGGCCGTCTTTGGCCTCGTCGTCTTTGTCGAAGATGATGACGAAGGTGCGAGTGCCTGCCGTTTGGTCGAGAAGGCGCGTTTTCACGCCTGCCGCCCGTTGCATACCCTGTACCCGGGCATGCGCGCCGAAATCCTGTCGGTCGGCACCGAGCTTCTCCTCGGTCAGATCGTCGATACCAACGCCAATTACCTCGCCCAGCAACTCCCCGCGCTCGGCCTCGATCTGTATTACGTCTCTCAGATCGGCGACAATCTCGGTCGCCTCGCCGACGCGTTCCGTCGCGGGCTCGAACGCTCAGACGTCCTCATTTCAACCGGCGGACTCGGCCCAACCGAAGACGACCTGACCCGCGAAGCGATCGCCCAGGTCTTCGGCGAAACACCTGAGGTTCAGCCGCAACTCGAAGCGCAGCTGCGCGAGTTTTTCGTCAGGCGAGGACGCAGCATGCCTGCTCGAAACGTGAAGCAGGCCACAACGATTCCGTCATGCACGTACCTGCCAAACCCGGTCGGGACCGCGCCAGGCTGGTGGGTCGAGCGCGAGGGCAAAGTCATCGTCGCGATGCCGGGCGTGCCACACGAAATGCACAAGATGTGGCTCGAACAGGCGCAACCGCGACTGGCGCAGTTGATCACAGGTGGCGCGATCGTTTCGCGCACATTGAAGCTTGCCGGTGTCGGCGAATCACACGCCGAAGAAGCGCTTGGCGAGCTCACGCGTTCCAGCAATCCAACGCTCGCGACGTACGCCAAGAGCGACGGCATCCACGTGCGCCTGACCGCGAAAGCAGATACAGCCGTCGCCGCTACGCAGTTGATCGACGCGTTCGAGCCGCGAGTTCGCGAGCGTGTTACAGAGTGGGTCTACGGCACTGAGAACGACGATTTTCCGTCCGTTGTCGGAGCATTGCTTCGCCGGAAGGGGCTCTCGTTGTCGGTGGCCGAGAGCGCCACGGGCGGTCAACTCGCGTCGCTCATCACGGAAGCACCTGGAGCATCGGACTATTTCGTCGCTGGCTATGTCGCGTATTCGCGTGCAGCCAAAGAGGCGCTCGGCGTACCCAAAGATGTGCTCGACGCGCACGGGACGGTCGCGCGCGAGACCACACAAGCTCTGGCCGCCGCGGCGCGCGAGAAAGCACGTACGGATATCGCCATTGCGACGACGGGCAACGCTGGACCGACCGCATCCGAGGACCAGCCGCTGGGCATCTTGCACATAGTCGTCGACCTGCAAGGGCGACAGGTGTGTCAGCAGACGCGATATTCGACCACGCGTACCGAGTACAAGCGACGCGGTGCCCTCGAAGCCTTGCATCTGTTGTGGCGCGAATTGCGATGAGCGACTCGGCTGAAGAATGGCGGCGCACGACGCTGCAGAAGGCGCTCGAACGCTCGCCCGAACGAGATATCCCGTTCGAAACGACCTCGCACATTCCGCAGCGGACGACCTATACGGCCGAAGATTTGAGCGACTGGGACGAATCGGAAAAGCTCGGATTTCCCGGCGAGTTTCCGTACGCCCGCGGGGTGCAACCGACGATGTACCGGGGTCGCTTGTGGACCATGCGTCAGTACGCCGGGTATGCGACCGCGGCCGAGTCGAATGCCCGCTATCGCTACCTGCTAGCGCGCGGCCAGACCGGGCTCTCCGTGGCCTTCGACCTGCCAACGCAGATGGGCTACGACGCCGATCATCCATTGGCCGAGGGCGAGGTGGGCAAAGTCGGTGTGTCGATTTCGTCGCTGGAAGACATGCAAGAGCTGTTCGACCAGATTCCCCTCGACCAGGTCACGACGTCGATGACCATCAACGCGACAGCTGCCATCCTGCTGGCGCTGTACATCGCCGTCGGACGTCGTCAGGGCGTGGATACGAGGCAGCTCAACGGCACGCTTCAGAACGACATCTTGAAGGAGTACATCGCGCGGGGTACCTATATCTATCCACCACGCGCTAGTTTGCGCCTGATCACCGACGTGTTCGCCTACTGCGCGCGTGAGGTGCCAGCCTGGAATACGATTTCGATCAGCGGCTATCACATGCGCGAGGCGGGCGCAACGGCCGTCCAGGAACTGGCGTTCACGCTGGCGAACGGCATCGAGTACGTGCGCGCGGCGCTCGACATCGGACTGCAGGTTGACAGCTTTGCTCCACGTCTCGCGTTCTTCTTCGATAGTCACAACAACTTGCTCGAAGAAGTCGCGAAGTTCCGCGCCGCCAGGCGTATGTGGGCGCACATCATGCGCGACCGATTCGGCGCTAAAGACCCACGTTCGTGGATGCTGCGCTTTCACACGCAGACGGCCGGCGTAACGCTGCAAGCGCAACAGATTGACAACAACGTGGTGCGAGTGACCGTCCAGGCACTCGCCGCAATCCTGGGTGGGACGCAATCCTTGCACACCAATGCCAAGGACGAAGCGCTGGCCTTGCCGACCGAAGATACCGCGCAGCTCGCCTTACGCACGCAGCAGGTTCTGGCGTATGAGAGCGGAGTGGCCGAGGTCGTCGATCCGCTCGCGGGTTCGTATTACGTGGAAACGTTAACGGACGAGTTGGAACGGCGCGCGTGGCAGTACATCGAACGCATTGACGAACGTGGCGGCGCGCTTGCCGCGGTCGAAGCGGGTTATGTGCAGTCTGAGATCAGTGATGCTGCATATGAGTATCAACGTCAGGTAGAGCAAGGACAGCGCGTCATCGTCGGCACCAATCGATTTCAAAGCGAGGGCGAGCCAACACCTCAGCTTCTGCACGTGGATCCGAGTGTGCGAGAGCGACAGTGTGCACGATTGCGCGAATTGCGCGCACGACGTGATGGTGAGCGTTGCCAGCAACTGTTGAATGGACTCGAACGAGCGGCGCAACGTGACGATACGAATTTGCTGCCGCTGATCGTCGAGGCTGTCGAAGCAGACTGCACGCTAGGTGAAATCTCCGATGCTTTCCGACACGTGTGGGGTGAGGCACGTGACTTTGGTCGAGTCTAAGCAACGAAAAACTCCTGGCAGGCGCGTAAACAACGTGTATCATGACGCGCGCAGTATCTCGCGTGATATGATGAGTCCAACCTGCAGGAGGGACAAGCGTGCCTGTCCAAATTCGGAAGCTGCCTTCTGACGAAGCGGCCAAAGTTTTCCCAAAGCGCGGACAGATGGATCTCTCCGAGTATGCAGACGCGCTACGTGAGCTCCAGCCTGGCGATGCAGCCGAGATCGAGCTGGGCGGTCTGTCCAGTCGCGCCTTGAAGCGCCGTCTGGGGCAAGCGGCGAAACAGACGGGCTATTCGCTCAAGTGGGCGCGGGATAGTGGCGGCGGTGTTCTCCGCTTCCAGGTGCGCGAGGCGCGAGGCATGCAGCCCAAGGCCCGCAATGGACGCCGCGGGCGGCGGCCCCGCGCAGCGAGCTAGTAGGGGGTTCCTTCACAACGGGTCCCACCCCGTCGAGACCCGCGCGACCGAAGATTCTCTGAGGGGGTAAGCCCTGGACGGCTCGCGAGTCGCGACGTTTAAAAGTGCGAACCGTTTGACAGGCGAAGCGGGCACGCCGTCTGCGTTCGACTGCCCACATGCGAAAGTCGTACGTCCTGGAACGTATCGCGGTCCGGACGGGCGTCGCCGTATGGCGACATCGACTTGTCTGGTTATTTGGTGCGCTGGTCGTCGCCGGTCTCGGGCTCTTCCAGCTGACCGCGGCCGAGCCATCGGTGACCAACGGTGATTGCGCCGATACCACCATGGCTGCCGTGACCAGAATCGATGACAGCACTGCCCGCGCGGCGTACGCGTGCCTCGGGCCCAGCATGAAGCGCACGACTGAGGACGCGTTCGTCGCGGCTCTGCACCAGCGCGACATCCCGAACGGCAAGTTCAGTCGCATCGCCGACCAGCATCAGCCGGACGGCCGGCAGATCGTGTTCTTCACGGTCGAGGCCCAGGGCCAGGGCGCAGTCGGATATATCGTCTATCTCGACCCGCACGGCCTCGTCGAAAAGGTCGAGTAGCCTGCCTACGGATTTCGTTTCATAGTCACACCCGGCCAGCCACAAACAGCATGGTCGCGGACTCTGACGTGAACGGTTCGCGGTTATAGCCGCCGTACACCGCCTCAACCCTGAAGCCGGCCCGTGCCAACAAGTGCTCGGCCTCGAATCGGTGGATGTACCGGTACGGCCATTCCACCATCCGCTTGAAGACTGGCTTTCCATGCGCGTCGATCACCTCATAGATCGAGCGCGTCACCCGCACCTGCTGCGCCAGATCCGTTCGGACCACCGACTCCACACGGCTCACGACCATGCCCGACGGCGTGGTAGTGAGCAGGTCGTCCCGCAGCACTCCAGGCTGGGCGGTCACCCAGTCCGGGCGCGGGTGAAGCAGGTCAAGCACGAGCAGCCCACCATGCCGAAGATGCTCCGCGATCCGCTGCAGGCACGCCAGCTGGTCCGCCGGCTCCACCAGGTAGCACAGGCTCTTCACAGCCACGATGGCCAGGTCGAATGACCGACCGGCGACGTCGAAAGACCGCATATCGGCCTGTACCAGTTCGGCGGGGCCGCCGTTCAGTTTGGCCCGACACTGCTCGAGCATGTGCGGGGAGGCATCGACGCCCACGACGGAGAAGCCAGCACGAACGAGCTGTGTCAGCACTCGACCGCTGCCGCACGCCACCTCCAGCACTCGTCCGCCTGTTTCAGCGGCGAGCTCCAGATACATCGGAACATCCTCGCTGAACTCGAAAAGGTCGTACAGGCGCGCGAGCTGCGCGTCGCCCCACGGCTGATCAACCCGCGCGAACGCGCCTGAGTTTTCAATTACCCCGTCAAGAAGCACGTCCAGAGCGTATCTTGCTGGATCGAGCAGCGTTCGTCTCCGACACCAGCTCGTGGAGTCGACTCAAGCAGCGGCGGTACTTCTTCTCGTAGCCACCGTGGCGGTAGGACTCTGCGAAGATCTCGCCGAGCGGCAGGGCATTGCGCGTCGAGAGCGTCAGCCGCACTTCCTGGTCGTACAGCTTGTCCACGAAGTGGACCAGTCGCAGGGCGACCGCCTGGTCGTCAATGCATTCGAGTGAGTCGACGTACAGCGCGTCGAGCTTGGCGGCGATCTGCGCGTAATGTACGGGGTGGACGGCCTCGAGCTCGGTTGCGAGGTCGGGCCAATGCAACATCACTTTTTCGTCCGTTGCGTCGGCCTCGAATGCTTCACGAAGGCTCTCCTGAGACTGGACTTCGGAGGTGCCCAGGTCGGTCCAGAGGCGGTGCCGATAATCCTGGCCGTCGATCGTGACCACCTCGAAGGCCGAGGCGATCTCGCCGATATCGCGCTGGAAGGCCTCGGCGGCGAAGCGCCCTTGACCGAGGTCGCCTGGCAGCGTATTCGAGGTCGTGACGACGCGCGTGTTGCCGGTCAGCAGACCACGCAGGAACGTGGCGGCCATGCGTGTCTGGGCGACGTCGTCGAGCTCGAACTCGTCGATGCACAACAGGCACAGCTGACGGAAGGCGCTGAGCGTCTCGTGCATACCCATTCGCGAGATGGTGTAGGCGAGCTCGGCAAACGACAGATAGGCGCGCTTCCCGTGCACGGCGTGGTACGTAGCCGCGAGCAGGTGGGTTTTGCCGACGCCGTAACCGCCGTCCAGGTAGATCGCCCTGGGGCCGCGCGTGTCTGATCGTCGTCTGAACCAGAGTCGGCGGCGTTTCGTGCCGTTGATGTCGGACGCAAAGCGTTCCAGCCCTTCAAGTGCGGCGCGCTGGCTGGCATAGGCATCATCCGGCACGTACGAGTCGAACGAGACGCGGCCGAACCGACGGGTGGGGACGTACCGCCTGATCAGCTCGTGTAACGACGTCTGCGAGACCGCCGGCAAGTGCCGCACGCGATCAGTATCAACCAACCGAGTAACGCCTGGCGCCCCCGGACGGACTCGAACCGCCGACCTTGAAGTTAGAAGCTTCCTGCTCTATCCGCTGAGCTACGGGGGCGTAGCAACGGCAACTGTAGCAGTGCCGACAGGTGCGGAGCTACGCGCGGCGGCCGTAGACCAGGAAGATGTGGGGGCGTCTGGTGGTGGTTGAAAGTTGGGGTTCGACGCGAACGCTTTTCCAGCGGCCGCTGGTCAGGAGGCCGCCCAGGTAGCGGTCCAATTCGCGTTGCTCTACGAACGGTCGCGCGAGCGCGCGAATAATCGGCCAACGTAGCTGGCGCAACTCCCACGTATCGACAGTACCGATGAACTCCTCGTCAACATTGACGGACGACATCTTGTTGTTTCCTCCAATCACCCCGTGTGGCTTGCCGCCCGGCTGGCGGGCTGGACCCGATCACCCGCGTTGTGCGCATCCTGCTCCGCACCATGTTTGCTGGAGTTCATCAGGTTCACCGCCGCGCCGATCAATGCGAGATGACTGAACCCCTGCGGGAAATTGCCAAGCTGCTCTCGGTTATCAGGGTCGATCTCTTCCGAGAGCAGGCCAAGATCATTGGTGAAACTGATGAGTTTTTCGAACAGCGCGCGGGCTTCCTCGTGCTCACCACACAGCGCCAGCGCATCAACAAGCCAGAAGGTGCAGAGCGTAAACGTGCCCTCACCACCGGCCAGGCCATCCTTCGTTCGATACCGATAGACCAGGCCGTCCCTGGTCAGGTGATGTCGAATCTGATCGACCGTGGATGCCACGCGCGAATCCGTTGCGGAGAGAAACCCGATCTGCGGAATGATCAGCGCACTCGCATCCAGCGTGTCGCTTCCGAAGCTCTGCGTGAAGGCACCGATCTTCGCGTTGTAGCCCTGCTCGAGGATGGCGTTGCGGATCTCATCGCGCGTGTGCTGCCAGTCGTCTATCGGCGCATTCAGGTGATATTGTTGCGCCAGGCGGACGCCGGAATCGAGCGCTGACCAGCACATCAGCTTTCCGTACAGGAAAGGCTCTGGTCCGCCTCGGACTTCCCAGATGCCACTACCGCGCTCGTCCCAGTGCGTGGCAGCCTGCTCCACCAGCTCGCGCAGTACGGTCCACGCCTCGTCTGACGGCGGGTTCGAGCGTGGCCGAGCAGGTTCGCCCTCGTGTGGCGCATCGGTACCCTGGCGGTAGTGCATCTCCGTCGCGCGTAACACCTCGCCGAAGATGTCCAGTTGATGCTGACTGGCGGCGGCGTTGCCGATGCGCACCGGTTTGGAACCACAATATCCGTCCAGGTGATCGAGCGTTTTCTCCGGCAGGTCGGAGCGGCCGTCGATGCCATACATGATCTTTGGCATCTGCCTGGAGTCGGAGCCAACGGTGCGCTCCAGCCAGTGGGTGAAGTCGGCGGCCTCATCCCCGTAACCGATGGTGAGGAGCGCGTACAGGATCAACGAAGAATCGCGCAGCCACGTGTAGCGATAGTCCCAATTACGCCCGCCGCCGACCCGCTCAGGGAGTGACGTCGTCGGCGCGGCGACGACCGCGCCGGTCGGTTCATAGGTCAATAGTTTCAGAGCGAGTGCGCTGCGCACCACTTTGTCGCGGTACGGACCGCGATAGGTGCATCGCGCCGCCCACTGGCGCCAGTACTCCGTGGTGTGGCGGAGTTGATGCTGACCGTCGTTGACGTGCAGCCCTTGTTCGGCGTCTCGACGGTTCTGCGCGCACGTCAGCGCGAGCCAGCGGTGTTCGCCTTTGTGCAGGCGCAACACGCCGGACACTCCGCCGTGGGCGTCTTGCTCCAGCGAGATACCGTCACACGCGAGTGTCAGATACTGGTCGTGCGAGCGCGCTATGGCTCCGGCCGACGCGTGGAGGTCGAGATGCGTCTGATCGCGGCCAAAGTTGAACGTCGGGTTGAATTGCACCCGGAGCTCCACTTCGCCGTCGAGACACTCCAGCGACCGCAGCAGGCGATTGGCAGCGGCGGCGTCGTTCCCCTGATGGTCGGAGGTCCGCTTGTGCAGCGGCATCACATCCGTCATTCGCAGCCGGCCACCGTCAGTGGAAAAAGTCGTCTCCAGGACGTTGGTGTCGCCGACGTAACGACGCTCGACGTGAAACGAGCCGGTGGGCGCGCTGCGAAAACAGCCGCCTTTGTCCAGGTCCAGGATGCGGCAGAATACGGCCGGCGCGTCGAATCGGCCGGGGCACAACCAGTCGACTGACCCATCGCGCG
Source organism: Chloroflexota bacterium (assembly GCA_019247135.1). Next base: position 12,498 of record JAFAPL010001015.1, read on the forward strand.
CGATCAGCGCGGCGGTGTGGCAATCACCCACAACAGCGTAGTCAGCGACTGGCGGATACCGACAGCTCACGGGACTCCCTGTTTGCTCCACTTTCAGTCCTGACGCCATTCAACAGCGCGCCGGCGGCACTCGACAGCGCGGTCGCAACGCGGCTCGCCTGCATGGTCAGTTGCACTTCCCAGCTACCGGACTGGGCGCGAGCATCGAACGCGCCATGTGCTGACTGGTGGCCCGGCACCGGCTCGTACAGATCCACCGATCGCGAGCGATCTGGTGCGCCGTCGTACAGCTGGCCGTCCCACGCCATTTTCGCCGCGAGATGGTCGAGCAAGCCGGGCAGGAAACGCTGGCCCCAGATCGCGCGGGCCGTCGGCCAGCCAACGAACACCTCTCGGTGCCGCTGGTGTGCTGCCCAATAGACCGCGTCCGCACCAACTTCCGGCTGATAGATCGGCGGGACCGGCTGTGCCTTGCGCGGCATGTTGCTCTTGCACCACGAAAACTGTGGCGTATTCAGCGCTGGCATGTGCACAACGGTGATGTGCACGTGACTGCGGTCGTGGATCAGCTCGCTGCGAATCGAGTCGGTGAAGCCCACGATCGCGTGTTTGGCGCCGCAGTAGGCCGACTGTAGCGGAATCGACCGATACGCAAGGGCGGAGCCGACCTGGACGATGGCGCCGTGGTCGCGCGGACGCATGCGTTTGAGCGCGGCCATGGTACCGTACACGAACCCGAGATAGGTCACTTCCGTCACGCGCTTGAAATCTTCCG
>JAFAPL010001122.1 GCA_019247135.1 Chloroflexota bacterium
GCGGTTGGCCACGCGCGAGCCGCACATCAGGCAGACGACGCTGGAGGAAGGGAACGCGTGGATCGATCTCGCGGCCGAGCTGCAGGTGCCGGTGGTCCGCTTCTTCGCGGCCCGAAATCCTCCCGAGATGGACCTGGAGTCCAGCATCCAGGTGGTGGGTGAAATGCTCGCGCTCCTGTCGGAGCGCGCCCGAGAAAGTCGAATCAAGATCGGCGTGGAAACGCACGACGAATTCGCGAGCTCACGGAGTGTCGCGAGGGCGCTCGCGTTCGCGCCGTCGGATGTAGCTGGTGCGGTTTGGGACATGTGGCATACCACTCGCATCGGCGAGTCGCCAGCAGAATGCATGCAGCAGCTGGGCGATCGCCTCATCAATGTCCACCTGAAAGACGCGCGGCGTACGGCTGATGGTTGGCAGCTGGTGCTGTTAGGCGAGGGTGACGTTCCAGTGGAAGAGGGACTGCGGAGTCTCAATGCGATGGGCTATGACGGGTACATCTCCGTTGAGTGGGAAAAGAAGTGGCACCCCGAAATTGCTGAGCCAGAGATCGCCTTTCCACAGTACATGCGTGTCCTGCGAACGTATCTCGAGCGCGGCGTTGCCGAGTGATCCAGCGGTGTGGTGGGGCCAATTCTGCGCGACGCCTGATTCGCGAGACTAGCTGGCTGCGGTCATCGCTCGCTCGATCGCGCTGGGGAAGCGCTGCTCGAAGTCGAGGATCCCCACCCAGTCGGGCGTGATGCTCACGCGCGCCATGCCGCCCATCGCGGGCAGCATTGCCGCGACCTGCTGCAGCCACGGCTCCGCTCCGGGTCCGAGGCAGCGTCGCGCCATCAGCGTGTACTCGGGCACGATCTCGTTCATGACGCGCACGGCGGCGGGACCACGCACCAGGAGGACCTTGTACGGGAAGTCCGCGGTGTCGATGGTCAATGCCACCCTCGGGTGGGCGGTGAGTGCGCGCATCTTCGGCGCCTGCGGCGGGGTGCCGAGCACGAACTAATGACCATCCCAATGGAAGCCGATGGGTATCACGCGAGGCGTGCCGTCCGTCCACATATAGGCCAGCTTGGCCGGACTGGTCGCCTGGAGCAGTTGCTGGGCTACCGGGTCGTGCAGCAGCTCGAGATCGCCTTGCCTGGTCGGCATTGTTCCCCCTCCTTGCTCGCTGTGGAGCGGCCCTGGCACATCCCCGGCCACGGCCAACCCGCTCGCGACTATACACCCTTCAGATAACGGTGCAAGGCTTGTTCGGCTGGTCGAGGCGAGGCCTAGTCGGTACGTGGGGCGACGACGCCATCGCGTGGGAGGTAGCCCATCCTGCGACTCAGATATTCGCCCGCGCGGCACATGCGTTGGACGAGCAAGTCCAGTCGCTCACCTTCGCCTTTCGGCGACGTGCCAGCCACGCTGATCGCTCCCACCGCGTAGCCCGCATAATTGAGAATCGGCACGGCGATGCAGTGCACTCCGAGGATGATCTCCTCGTGGTCCAGTGCGTAACCCTGCTCGCGAATCCGCGCCAGCTCGCGGCGTAGCGTCATTGGGTCCGTAATGGTGTGGGGCGTATACGGACGGAACTCACTGCCGAGGAGAAACTGCTGCTGCTGCGCCGGCGGCAGGAACGCGAGAATCGCCTTACCCAGACCTGTACAGTGCATCGGGCGCCGTGTGCCCAGCTCGGCGTTCAACTGGAGCTGCAAGTCCGTCTGGACTTTATCCAGGTAGACGATTTCGTCTCGAGACGGAACTGCGAGAAAGGACGTCTCGCGGGTTTCAGATGCGAGCTCCTCGAGCACGGACCGAGCGAGCCGAGGCAGCTGGACTCGCTCCAGCTGAATACCCACGATTTCCAGTAATCCGTAGGACAGCTCCCACTCGCCGCTGGTGGTGCGTTCCACGACACCTTCGACGGCGAGGTCCGTGAGGAGCCGGTGGGCTGAGCCAAGCGGCAGGTCCAGCGCCTGCGCGAGCGCGCGCACGCCGAGCGGCCCGCGCCTGGCGAGAGTCTGCATGACATTGACGACCCGTGTAACGCTCGACATTCAGCCGTTCCAGAACTGGAACGCAACGATGGTAGCCGAGCGCACGTTTCCGCACAACTGCCCATGACGCCTCACTGCCGTTGACATGATTCGCGCGAATCGATACCCTCGCGGTGCGCTCATTCAGGAGCAGACGTTCCAAATATGGAACTTCGCTCAGGGCCTCGCGTTACGGGAGGGAACCGCACGTGAATTCAGCACAGCGCCTCAGTCGACGCACCTTCGTCTTTCATGGCCTGGCCGCCACTGCTGGCATGACTCTGCTCGCCGCGTGCGGGCAACCCGCCCCATCGGCCCCAGCCGCTCAGCCAACCAGCGGTTCAGCCGCGGCGAATGCTCCCACTCAGCCAGCCGCCGCAGCTGCCAACGCCCCCGGCGCCGCCCCAAAGCCAACTACACCGCCGACCCCCGGCCCGCAGCAGCTCGCACCAGCTCAAGCCGGCGGCGTCAGCCTCGTGGTCTGGAAATTTGGCGGATCCAACGAGGAGCTCAGCTACTTCCCCAAGTGGAACGCCGAATTCACCAAACGCACCGGCATCGGCCTCGATTATTCCAACAACGACTGGTCGACCAAACGGGAGAAAATCCTGGCCGCCTTTCAGGCGAAGAGCCTGCCTGACGTTTTGTTGATGGACGGCCAGAGCATTCCAGACCTGGCAAAGCTCGGCGTCATCCAGGCGTACGAAGACCTGGACAAGTCACTCATGGCCAAGTGGCAGCCGTCCTTCATTCCAGAGATCTGGAACTCGACGGTCAACGACGGCAAGTTCTACGGTCCGTCGCCGTACGTCGACATGGGTACGTTCCTGGCCTACAACAAGCAGATGTTCCAGGACGCAGGCATCTCCAGAGCACCTGAGACCTGGGACGACGTGCGTGACGCAGCCAAGAAACTCACGACCAGTGACAGGGCAGGCATCGCGCTCGGTTGGACGACGCAGACGAACGACGCCAACACAGTCGAAGGCATCGCCTACGCCAATGGCGGGCGCTGGTTGGACGACACGGGCAAAAAGGTCATGATCAACGACGCCGGGTTCGTCGACACGCTGCAAATGTTCGTCGATATCGTCAAGGACGGCTCGGTTCCGCAGGGCATCACGGAGACGA
>JAFAPL010001137.1 GCA_019247135.1 Chloroflexota bacterium
TCGACCAGCACGTCGGACGCGGTGACCAGGTCACCGGGCGCTTTTGCGCGGACCTCGTCGGCCCCACGCCGCTCGAGGAGGATTGGCGCGACCGCGCGCACCGCATCCAGCGCAGACGAAGTCTCAGGGCGGAGGGGCTGCATCCGCGTTCAGGCTATACGCCAGCGCGGCTATGGTTGAATGCGGCATGCGGGTCTTCACATTCCACCTGATGCCCTGGCCGTACCTGCCGGACGACTTCGCGCAGACACACGACACCGCATGGGTGGTTTGCGAAAACTCGCTGTACGACCCGCGGCGCGGTCACGAGGTCTACAACCGCTACCTCGACGAGCTGGAGCTCGCCGACTCACTCGGCTTTGACGGCCTGTGCGTCAACGAGCATCATCAGAACGCCTACGGCTTGATGCCGTCGCCAAACATCATGGCCGCGTGCCTCGCGCGGCGGACCAGCCACGCAAAATTGGTGATCCTGGGCAACGTCCTGACGTTATACGACCACCCGCTGCGCATCGCCGAAGAACTGGCCATGCTGGACGTGGTAAGCGGCGGTCGTGTTATCGCCGGCCAGGTCGTTGGAACCGGCAACGAATTCTTTTCGTACAACGTGAATCCAACGTACGCGCGGGAACGTTTTCTCGAGGCACACGAGCTGATCGTGAAGGCCTGGACGGACCCGGGCCCTTTCGCCTGGGAAGGCAAGCACTTCCAGTTCCGCTATGTGAACGTGTGGCCGAAACCACTACAGCAGCCGCATCCGCCAATCTGGATCCCGGGCTCCGGGTCGACCGAGACGATCGAATGGGTGGCACAACAACGGTACACGTACATGGTCCTGCCCACCCTCGCCCCATACGCCGTGCGAGCCAGGACGGCCGAGCTCTTCCGCGCAGCCTGCGAGCGCGCCGGCTACACCGCCCGCCACGAACAGATCGGCTGGGGTGTCGGCGTCTACGTCGCGCAGACGGACGCGCAAGCCGTCGCCGAGTACGAGCCACATTTCTGGTACTACGCGAAAAATCTGTTGCGCAACCGCGAGACCTTCAACGCACCACCGGGTCACTCTTCGATCGCGTCGTTAGTGGCGCGTCGGGAGCGAACTCGACCCGGCAGTTTCTCTACGTGGGCGGAGATCGAAAAAGCCGGCTACGTGGTGGTCGGCAGTCCGGAAACGGTGCGCGACCGTTTGACGGAAATTGCTACCGAGACGGGCCTCGGCACACTCATTCCGAACTTCTCAGTCGGTAACGCGCCACATCACCTGACGCGAACGAGCATGGAGTTGTTCGCGCGAGAGGTGATGCCAGCGCTTCGCACCCTGAACGTCGACCGCGGCCACCGGCTTGCGGTCGCGTGAGCCGGAGTGAGCGCCGGTGGCCGGCGGTGGCATGACGCCGAATGAACGGACCGTCGTCGCGGGCGATCGCCCGACGCGCGTTCTGGAGTGCGGTAACGGAAGGCCACTGGTCTGGCTGCACGACACACTTGGTAACCGCTGGAGCGAGGGCCACTCACTGGTGGCCGAGTTCGCACGTGTGCTTACTCCATCTCTGCCCGGCTTCGATGACTCGGCGACGCTGGACGGAATCGACGCAGCCGAGGACGTCGTGTTGTGGCTGCTCGACTTCCTCGTAGCCGAAAACGTGCGCCCCGTACTGCTCGGCTGCGGACTGGGTGGGTGGATGGCGGCGGAGCTTGCGGTGCGTTATCCCGAGCGACTATCGGGCCTCGTGCTCGTGGACGCGTACGGACTCCGCGTCGAGGGCGCGCTAGCGGCGGACGAGTTTGCCCTGACGGCGACGATGTTGAGGCCGCTCGTCTTCGCGGACCCGCTTGGGAATGCGGCGCAGGCGAACTTGCCGGACGTGGAGCCGACGGAGCGGTTCGAGCAGACGCTACACGCTCGAGTCGCGGCGGCGCGGCTGGCCTGGCAATTTCCGTATGACCGCAAGCTGCGCGCGCGCCTTCGCCGAGCGCGGGTGCCTGCACTGGTCGTCTGGGGTGAATGCGATCGACTGGTCTCGACCGAGCACGCGCGGGCGTACGCTGACGCTCTACCACATGCGCGCTTGGAATTGATCGCGCAGGCTGCACACTATCCGTACATCGAGCAGCCACGCGCATTCGCCGACGTCGTGCACGGCTTCGTCGCAGAGCTTGGCGAGGCGTGAAGCTTGCGCTGCTGTCAGAGCATACGGTGACGGCTACAAAGCCGGACCGAGGAGTGCAACTTTGGAAGTCGCGATCATCGGAGGCGCGGTATCGGCGGAATGACGCTCGCGTTGTCGCTGCTGTCGGCCGGTGTCGATGATGTCGACATATTCGAGTCCGCGGCGACCATCAGGGAGCTGGGCGTCGGCATCAACGTGCTTCCGCACGGCGTGCGCGAGCTGGCCGAGCTGGATCTACTCGAACAACTCTACGAGGTCGGCATTCCCACAGCCGACTGGTCTACCGCATCTCGAAGGCCGAGGAAAACCGCGGCCGCGCGCTGATCAACTGGGTGACAACGTTCAAGACCCCCGCGACAGACGACATACCTCCGCAGGACTGGACGTATCGTGGGATTTCACGCGCGTCACACTTCTCGGCGAAGCGGCGCATCCCATCCGATGTCATCAGCCAGCGGGAGCTCGATGAGATCGCGCTGGAATACAAGCGCGTTGCCCGGTTCGACATCGATGGCCTGAACGATCGACCATCACTGTCGGTGAGTGTTGGGCCGCTCTAGGACACCACCAACAGCCGCTTGCGGGCTAGCAAGCGCCCGCGCCTGCTGCACAGACAGATTCTGGCCGGCAGCCCACGCCCTTCGGACGTGCTGTCGTCCAGCGCCGGCATCCGCGGGCGAGGGGCTCTTCGTATGAAGAGTGACGGAGGTGCGTATGCATCGCGCGTTGGTTGCCCCCATTGCCGTCCTCGTGTTCGTGATGGCCGTCGCGGTCGCTTCGGCGTCGAATCCACTTGCGCCGCCCGTCCCCAGTCAACCGGTCACGTGGCAAGCGCACGCAGGCGCTCAGACGGGTGACCAGGCGATTCAGGCGCTTGCGTTCTTCCCGACCGACGTCTTCGTCAACGTAGGTGACACGATCACCTGGAATTTCGATGCCGCCGAACCGCACACTGTCACGTTTCTGGCGCCGGGCCAGGCGCCCCCGGCTGCCGGCACGTCACCGTCGCCCAGCGGCAGCACGTTCAATGGGAGTTTTCTGAATTCCGGCACGATCGTCGGACCCGATCAAGCGTACAGCGTGGTGTTCGGCGCAGCGGGGGACTATACGTACCTGTGCTTGATCCATCGCGTCACGATGACGGCGCGGGTACACGTGAATCCAGCCGGCAGCCCCTATCCGCATACCCAGTCGGAGTACAACCGCCAGGCACGCGCGCTCGCGGGCCTCGACCTGGAGGATGGCTCCGACATTCGAACCGACAACCTGGATGCGGCTCGCGACGCTGGCAAAGGCCACG
>JAFAPL010000146.1 GCA_019247135.1 Chloroflexota bacterium
CCGCTGATGATGTGCACGCATTTCTGAACCACGTTGCTGAGCTCCGCCCGAACGGACTCGACGGCTACGATATGGTGGTCGGCGGGCGTGCACGCCAGGCGGATTGGGATGCGGAGCGTGCTCTCATCCAGGCGGTGGCTGGCGCCGGGGCGACCTGGTGGAACGAGTGGATCAAGCCTGCTGATCGCGAAACGATGGAAGCGGCAATTTCGCGGGGGCCGCTACGCGAGTGACAAGTGGCGTCGCGAAGGCATCCTCATCTGCAATGCGCACCCCGCCAGGCTCATCGTGATGGTGGTGCGACGGTCGGCCGGACCGCCACGATCTGTGTTGCACCGTCACTGTCGCGGAATGTCAACCGATCGCCGACCAGCTCATAGCCGCTGGAGGCGGCCAGTGCCGCCAGGAACTGTTGTTCCTGTTGGTTGCTCTCGTCAGACAGGCACGCGCGGCGTGTGGTGGCGATCGGACCGAACGAAATGCCCCCCGCGGACACGTGCCTCGTCGAGTGGGAGAAGAGCACGTCGGTTGGCTATCGGCCCAAACGTGTAACCGACGTGAAACCGGCAGGCACTAACCTGGTCACGGGCGAAGGCACGCCGCCGTATGTCAGTTCCTGAGCAGCGGTCCGTCACGCCGAAGTCCTTGTGGAGCCGCACACGCGCGCCGCAGGCGCGACAAAACGTCCTGAGCGGCGACCATCCTCACCTGTTCCACGCGATGCAGCGCACGCTGGGCAATGCGGCGGTCGGACAATTGCTCCACCATGGGCAACGCGTTGCGCCGCCGTCGACCCCCGTGCAGCGCGTCATAGTTCAGCGGCTGATGACGGCAGGGGAGTTCGCCAAGCGGTACGCGCCCGCATCGAAGTCCGACGCGACGCTGGCGGTCATTACCAGGCTCCTGGATGAGTTCCATATTGAGCGCACCAGAGTCCCGCTCTTCGAGTGGGGTCAAAAGGCCAAGCAAAGTGGCAGTGACGCACGTCAGCAGATGTTGACGCGGCTCAACAAATTGAACGTGGTCATTTACGCCTGGTTCGACGAACACCGTTCGTTCAACATCAAGGGCGTGCCGAACAGTGATGCGATGTTCAATCTTCTGGACAACATCCAGGACGAGCATCGGGAACTGGTCGCAAAGGTGGCCGAACACGCCGGCGAGCTACCCATCTCGACGGCTGGCGTGTCCCCGGAAGATCAGGAGCGAGCATCAGGCATCTGGCAAGGCCTGGTCTCTAACAAGGGAAATATTCAGATTGGCGGGGACAAAAACTTTCGGCAGGAAGCGCTTGCCGCCTTTGCCAACTTGTTGCAAAGCGACGCGGGACGCGACCTCGTGCAAAGCCTCCAGCAGGATCCGACACGACCAGAAGGATCCGAGCTCGGCGCCAAGGGTCGCTCGATCTCGATTGCGCCGGTCAAATCCGGTGGCTTCGCGGCCAGTCCGGCGAATCTTCAAAGCAACGCACACCTGGCGGCCAAGCTGGGCGAGCGCGGGATCGGCCCGGAGGACTCCGATAAATTCAAGCAGATTGATCGCCAGCCCAACCTGACTGAACAACTGCGCAGGTCACCAGGGTATTCGGGGATCACCGTTGGGCAGGGCGACGCAGCGCGCAGTTATCGGTACGGCGCTGGCCAGGGCTCGAACGTCGCGTTTCCGATCGGAAGCCGCGCGCGCAGTCACGGGATCAAGATCGACGAGAGTGGTAGGCAGATTCTCAGCCCGGCATTCATCGTCCTTGGCCACGAGCTGTATCACGCTCAACACTACCTCGAAGGCTCGGCCTTCGACAGTGCGCAAGCCGATTCTGATTCCGACAAGGAGAATCAGCGGCTGCTCGCCGATGCGAGTCGCGGTGACGCGGGCGACTATTCCGATTATGAAAACACGGAGGAGTACGTCACGATCGCGCACAACGAGAACTACCTCCGTGAGCAGTACGGTCTCTCGCCGCGTGCGACGCACACCATACAGGCCATGTATCTGGCTGGCCGTCTCGATGCCCTCGCCAAAAGAGAAGAGCCAGGAAGTGGTGAACGTGCGAACATCGAAAGATTGCAGCTCGCGCTCCAGAAAGCAGGCTGGATTGAGAACCAGAGGTCGAAGCCGGACATCCGTCCTGACGTCGCGGACGTGATTGTCGACGAGGAGGGTGAGCTTGGTCGCCTGCTGGCGCAGTTGAAAATGACAACCATCGAGCAGGCTATAGCGCGAGCCGCGGGCATGCTCGAGGAGTTCAGCGCGAAGACTGCTGTGAGCGAAAAAGCGGAATCGCCAGGTGGACCGGTGTCGGCCAGCAGCAGCAAGACCAGTGAGGTTGATGTGAGCGAAAAAGCCGAACCGCCGCGCGAACCCGCGTCGGTCAGCAGCGCGAAGCGGTCGGCGTCGGGGGAGGAGCGTCTGGCGGCAGCATTGCCCGGCGCGCTGCGGGACGTGGATGGAACCGGCATGAATTGTCTGATTCGCGCTGTGCTCGTGGCGGCGGGCGTCAAAAATTTCGAGTCGCTGGTCGACGGAATTCGCAAGCACATCAACCGGCAGGAGCCCGAGGTGGAGCCTGGCGCAATGCTCGACCTGGCACAAGCGGAGGGGGGAATCCTGCTGTCGCATCTACAGCACCACGGTTTGCTCGACCCGGGCAGAGCGCTCCACGTGTACCTGGAGACGGGCAAACGCGTGGTAGTCCAGGACGGCAACAACCCGGTCAACATCTATCTCAGCGGGCGGCACTTCCAGGCGATTGTCTGAGCGCGCTCCACCCAGCGGCGAATAGTGTCCGTTCAGCAGGTTTGGTCGGCTGTCAGGAGCTGGCGCGTTCGCGATGATGAGTGCAGCTCCCGTGACGAGTGACGGCAGGTGGGGACGAGGCGGGCGACTATCCAGTTGACCAGGCCCAGATCCCGCCGAATGCCCGATGACCGCACCGCGAGGAGGTGTGATGCTGACTGCATCGGATTCCAGAGGTACTCAGATGCCACCGCTTGACCAGCCCACCACGCCCAGCCCTGAGCCATTCACGGCTGCGCCGTCGCTCGACGGCCGCGCAGCCGGCGACCACGACCAGCCCTACCGCTTCGGCCGGCTCCCGCGAGCAGTGGCGCCCTACCCCTTCTCTACCCGCCAGTTCGCGCGTTTGCTGGTGCTGCGCGGCAAGGTGGCGGCCGGCCTGGCCGGCGTCGACGACCAGGCCGCCTGAGGTTCACCTTCAGAACAGCGCATTCGCCGTTGTGGCGCACCACGGCGTCGACTCCGCTCGTTCGGGGAATGCAGCGGCTCCGGCGCGGCAGGCTGGGATAATGACGTGCGTGGCCGACATCCTGGTGGTCGAGGACGAGGACAGCCTGCTACAGACGCTGCGCTACAACCTGGTGCGGGCCGGCCATGAAGTGCGACTGTGTACCGACGGTGCCAGGGCCCTCGACTTGATCCGTGGCAACCCGCCCAACCTGCTGGTGCTGGACCTGATGCTGCCGGGACTCGGCGGACTGGATGTGTGCCGCGCGGTCCGCGCCGATTCCGCTCCGGCAGTCAGGCAACTGCCCATCCTGATCCTGACCGCGCGCGACGAGGAGATCGAAAAAGTGGTCGGCCTGGAGATGGGAGCCGACGACTACCTGACGAAGCCGTTTTCCATGCACGAACTGCTGGCGCGAGTGAAGGCGCTCTTGCGACGAGCAGAGATGCGCGCCATTGTGAACGATTCGCCTGTGCGGCTCGAGGCCAACGATCTCGTGGTCGACGTAGCTGCGCGACGCGTCACCCTCGCAGGGCAGCCGCTCGAACTCAAACGCCGCGAATTCGACCTGATCGCATATCTCGTTCAGCACTCCGGCCAGGTGCAGTCCCGCGATCGGCTGCTACGGCACGTCTGGGGCTACGAAGATACGGGCGATACGCGGACGGTCGACGTGCACGTTCGCTGGCTGCGCAGGAAGATCGAGCGCGACCCGACCGCGCCCGAGCGGCTCCGGAGTGTTCGCGGCGTCGGCTACGTGTTCGTTGGCTAGCGCGGCCATCTTTTCAGAACACGGCAAATGGTCTGCTAGTTCGTGCAGGCGCATGCCACGCTGTTAACAGTCCATTCGATCCGGCTTATTCCGACGACTGTTAACAA
>JAFAPL010000930.1 GCA_019247135.1 Chloroflexota bacterium
GCAAGAGGGTCAACGCCACCGCAAGCGACGTGACGCCGACGAGGATCGCCCCCGCGGCCAGGCTTCGGAAGATTGTCGACGGGACGAGCAGCAGACCGAACATCGCTATGACGAAGGCCGATCCGCTGAACAACACCGCGCGGCTCGCGGTTGCCCCCGTCGCGACGATCGACTCGTCCGGCAGCCGCCCTCGCCCGCGCTCTTCGCGATAGCGCGAGATGACGAATAGCGCGTAGTCGATCCCGAGTGCGAGCCCCATGCCGGTGAGCATGTTGGTCGTGAAGATCGATAGATCGAAGAGCTGGCGACGCCGGCGTCGACGCCGGAGGTCAAGCAGCCGGACGCGGCCCGAGCGCGGCAGCGATCACCTGATGCCGTTGCGCCTCGGAAACGCTTGCCGAGCCGACGGCCGGCGAAGCCGACGCCGGCCGTGACGCCAGTTGGAGCATGCGACGCTGACCCCACTCACCGAGGTGCTCCGGCAGATTCAGCGCCATGTACGGCCATGCACCTTGGTTGGCCGGCTCCTCCTGGGCCCACACGAGCTCCGCAGCTGGGAATTGATGGACGCTTTCAAGGATTTCCTCTGCCGGAAGCGGATAAAGCTGCTCGACGCGCACGATCGCTATGTCGTCGCGGTGCTGGTCCGCACGCTCCGCAGCCAGGTCGTAGTAGATCTTTCCGCTGCACAGAAGCACGCGCCGCACGTTGCCGAGCTCGGCAGTATCTGCGATCACCGGATGGAACGACCCTGCCGTGAATTCATCCAGTTCGCTGACCGCGGCCTTCAGGCGCAGCAACGACTTCGGCGTGAACACGACCAGCGGGCGGCGCACCGAGGACAGGGCTTGTCGCCGGAGCAGGTGGAAGTAGTTCGCCGGCGTGGAACACATTGCGATCGTCATGTTCCGCTCGGCGGCCAGCTGCAGGAAGCGCTCTGGTCGTCCGGAGGAATGATCCGGCCCTTGCCCTTCGTGGCCGTGCGGCAGCAGCAGGGTCAGAGACGACTGCTGACCCCACTTCGCCTCACCGGACGCGACGAATTCGTCGATGATCGTCTGTGCGCCATTGGCGAAGTCACCGAACTGGGCCTCCCAGCACACGAGCACGTCATCGCGCGCGACCGAGTAGCCGTACTCGAAACCCATGCCCGCGAATTCGCTCAACAGCGAGTCGTACGCCCAAAACGGGCCTTGGTCGGCGGAAAGATGCCGCAACGGCACGTACTCCTCGCCGGTCTTCCGGTCGATCAGGACCGCATGCCGCTGGGTGAAGGTGCCGCGCCGCGAGTCCTGGCCGGCCAGTCGCACGCCGTGCCCTTCGAGCACCAAGGAACCGAACGCGTACAGCTCGGCACTCGCCCAGTCAACGTCTCCGCTGCTCGCCGTCGCGACGCGCCGATCGATCTGCGGCTTCAACCTGGGGTGAACGGCAAAATTGTCGGGAGGGTTGGCGTACGCATCGGCGATACGCTTGATCGCCTCGCTGCTCACAGCGGTCGACTGCGCGTCCTGAGGCATGGTGTCGGCCATGACGGGCTCGCGCGTCGGTCGACCGGTCGCATTGCGAGTCTCGATGAACACCTTCTCCAGCTGTTGCTGGAAGTCCTTGAGCGCGGCCTCCGCATCCTCGATCGTGATATCGCCGCGACCAACGAGTGCTTCGGTGTAGAGCTTTCGCACGCTTCGTTTGCTGTCGATGATGTCGTACATCAAGGGCTGGGTAAACGACGGGTTGTCGGCCTCGTTGTGCCCGCGTCGCCGGTAGCACACCATGTCGATGACGACGTCCTTGCGGAAGTCGCGCCTGAATTGCACCGCAAGCTTTGCAACCCGCACGCATGCCTCAGGATCGTCGCCGTTCACATGGAAGATCGGCGCTGCGATCATGCGAGCGACGTCCGTGCTGTACACGCTCGACCGCGACGCGGAAGGCGATGTGGTGAACCCGACCTGGTTGTTCACGACGACGTGCACCGTGCCGCCGGTGCGATAGCCCCGCAGCTGGGAGAGGTTCAGTGTCTCGGCGACGACGCCTTGGCCCGCGAACGCGGCGTCGCCGTGGAGCAGGAGGGGAAGCACGGTGAAGCCGTCCTTGCCCTTGTTGAGGATGTCTTGCTTCGCGCGCACGATCCCTTCGAGCACTGGGTCGACCGCTTCGAGA
>JAFAPL010000330.1 GCA_019247135.1 Chloroflexota bacterium
GGAAAGCCTGGTGTGCCGCTTCTACAGCGCGGCGGGTGTCGTCGGCGTCTGCCCGAGGCACGCTGTCGACAACCTCGCCGGTGGCAGGGTTGCGAACCTCCATGGTGGCGCCACTCGCGGCCCCGACCCGCTCGCCGTCGACAAACATCTGCATAAGCCGAATGCTACCGTGCAAGCATGTCCCAAGCGGCCGCCGCACAGCCCGTGGTGTCTGTCTCCCGCGAGCGGGATGGAGTCGCACTCATTCATCTCAATCGCCCGCCCGCCAACTCGTACAACCGCGCCTTCCTGGATGACCTGAACGCCGCCGTCGACGAGGTGCGCTGGGACGAGGACATCCGCGGCGCGGTGCTCGTCAGTGATCTCGCTCCGCGGTTCTTTTCGGCCGGCGCCGACATCGCCAATTTTCGCGCGAGCAGTCAGCAGCAGCGGGTCTACACCGTGCTTCACGCACACGAGATCCTGGGGAAGATTCAGCACACGCCAAAGGTCTTCGTGGCCGCCATCGGTGGTCACGCGCTGGGCGGCGGCCTGGAGATCGCGCTGGCCTGCGATTTCCGCTTCGCTGCCGAAGGCGAGTATCGCCTGGGCTTGCCTGAGGTATCGCTTGGACTGCTGCCAGGCAACGGCGGCACGCAGCGTCTATCGCGTCTGATCGGACGCTCGCGCGCGCTGAGCATGATGCTCACGGCGGAAACGATCGGGCCTGCGCGTGCATTCGAGCTTGGTCTGGTCGATCGCGTCGTCGCACCAGACCGTCTCGTCGAGGAGGCCATTGAGTACCTTGCACAACTTGGCCGAGGGGCCACGCTCGCCCAGGGCAACATCAAGATCGCCACGACGCTCGGCGCCGATCTGCCACTGGAGGGCGCCCTCGCGCTCGAGCGCGAAGCCGTCTGGCGATTGTTCATGAGCGAAGATGCCGCCGAAGGTCTCGCCGCCTTCACCGAGAAACGCCAACCAGGCTGGACGGGCCGCTAGGCGCGATCCTTAGCGTGTCTTGCGCGGGTCCAGGGCGTCGCGCAGGCCGTCGCCGATGTAGTTGATCGACAGCACCGTCAGAAAGATCATCAGGCCCGGGAAGAACGCCCAGTAGGGCGCAAGATCCAGAAAATTCTGAGCGTCGTACAGCAGCCGACCCCAGGTCGGCATGTCAGGCGGGAAGCCCAGGCCCAGGAACGAGAGCGCCGACTCGGTAATGATCGCCTGGCCAACGCCGACGGTCGCGGCAACGATCACTGAGCTCAACGTGTTCGGCAGGATGTGATTCACCATGAGCCGCTTGTTGGGCGCGCCCAGACATCGTGCGGCCTCGACGAATTCCTTCTCTTTGAGCGAGAGGAACGAAGCGCGAACGAGGCGCGCGAGCGCCATCCAGTTGAGTACCCCGATCATGCAGACGATCAACAGGAAGATGCCAACTTCGGGCCCGAAGACTTTTCTCAAACTGTCGCGGAACAGGTAAATCGTCAGCAGGAGCAGGGGCAACACGGGCAGCGCGAGGAACAGGTCCGTCAAGCGCATCAGCAAACTGTCAATCTGCCCGCCGAAGAAACCCGCGATCGCGCCCACCGCGGTGCCAAGTGTGATGGCAATCAGGACCGACACGACGCCGACGGCCATCGAGACGCGCCCGCCGAGTAGCGCGCGCGCTAGCAAGTCGTGTCCAAGGTCGTCGGTGCCAAACGGATGCGCGAGTGACGGCCCTTGCAGCTCCTGCGAATAGTCGATGGCGTAGGCCGAGGCTCGGTAGACCAGCGGACCAAGCAACGACGCGATCAGCAAGATGCCCAGGACGCACAGCCCTGCCATCGCGAGATGGTGACGTTTGAATTGACGCCACGCGTCAGACCAGAGAGAGCGTGGCGGTCGGCGCAGCGCCGCGTCGACCGTGGGTGCGCGGACGACGTCCTGAGCCGTGACCGTCGCAGTCATCAGTCGTACCTGATCCGCGGATCCAGAACGCCGTACATGACGTCCGCCACTAGATTGAAGAATACGACGAGCACGGCAAATGTGAAGGTGATGGCCATGATCACCGGCGTGTCACTCTTGGTGATCGAGTCGATCAACAAGTAGCCGATGCCCGGTACCCGGAAGATCTGCTCAGTGATCACCGCGCCTGCAAAGACGCCGGGGGCACTCAGCGCAATCAGCGTCACGACCGGGATCAAACTGTTCCGCACGACGTGCCTGTTGATCACGCCCGTCTCGGCCAGCCCTTTGGCGCGCGCGGTGCGGACGTAATCCTGCGGCAAGTTCTCGAGCATGGAAGCGCGCGTGTACCGCACGAGTGTCGCGGTCTGGAACAACGCGAGCACGAGAATCGGCATGATCGACTGTCGGATCTGCTGGCCAAGCGAAGCGAGGCTGTCCACCCTGAGCGTCGAATCGTAGATGAACGGGAGCAGGTGCAGGTTGACGCTCAGAATAATGATCAGCATCGTGCCCGTGAAGAACGTTGGTACAGAAAAACCCACGAAGGCGAACGTCGTCGCGACGTGATCGAAGATCGAGTATTGCTTGACCGCCGACAGGATCCCGATGGGGATGGCCAGCAGCAAACTGATCAGGAACGCGACGCCGACGACAGCCAGGGTATTGGGCAGCGCGAGTTTGATCAGGTCGACGACGGGTACGTGGCTGGCGAAGGAATAGCCGAAATCAGCGTGCGCCAGCGCCGTTATCCATTTGACATAGCGCACGGGCCAGGGCTGATCGAGGCCGAGTGAACGACGGATGTTTTCGCGGACTTCGGGTGGAACGGCCGGGTTGGCCGCGAACTGGGACATTGGGTCGCCTGGCGCAAGCGAGATAATGGCGAACAACACGAAGCTGATCAGCAGCAGCGTGGGGATCGCTGTGAGGAGGCGCCGGATCAGATAGCGACCCATATCTCAGGTCCTCAGCCGTCAGCAATCAGCAATCGGCCGTAGGTAGCGTATGCGGAATCCGTGCCGGGCCCCGCATGCGCCGACCGATTGCTGAAAGTCGCTGGCCGACCGCTCGTGTCAGCCTCCCGTCTTGGTCCAGTCGGCGATGTTCCACAGGACCGAATCCCACGGGTCCGGTTTGATGCCCTGGAGCTGCTTGCTCGCGCCATCCGTCGGCTGCGTGCGCGCGACCAGCGGAATCACGACGACCTGACTCACGAGCAGGTCGTTCATCTGGATGACCAGTTGCTTGCGCTTTGATTCATCCGGCTCGGTCTGGTACTGCTTCCAGAGCTGATCGTAGTCCGAGTTGCTCCAGCGGTGATAGTTATTGCCGTGCCACTGGTTCGCTTGCGATGCGATCTGCTGCGTCGTCCAGCCTGACAGGTAGTTCGTCTGGTCCGGCCCGGTCGAGCCGTTCGTGTACATCTCGATGTCGGTGTAGAAGTGCGCCGATGTGTCCGGGTTGCCCGCGTCGCTCGAGAAAAACACGCTGGCCTCCACGGACTTGAGCTCCACGTCTACTCCGAGCTGCGACCAGCCCTGCTTGACGATGTCCTGCTCCTTCTGACGCAGCGGGTTGACCGTGGTCTGGTACAGGATCTTCATCGGCACGCCATCTTTCTGGCGAATGCCATCTGGGCCCTTGGTCCAGCCAGCCTGATCGAGCAGTTGATTGGCCTTCGCGATGTTGAACTGGCACACGGCCATGCTGTCGGTGTTGTGCGACACGACGTCGTTCGGCGCCGTCACGATGTTGCACGTGGCCGCGCCTGCCGGGCCATACAGCTGATCGGCCATCTGCTTGCGGTCGACGGCCATCGCTAGCGCTTTGCGGACGTTCAGGTCAGTCAGGAACGGGTGCTTGGTATCGGGCTCCGCGCGCGCGCCGTTTTCGTCTTTGTTTGGATCGGCGAAGTTGACCAGCAACCGCTCCACGTTCGGGCTCGCGGCGGTGATCAGGTTGGCCTTGCCACCCTGCGAGAGCTGATTGAGGACCTGAGCCTCGACCTGCAGATTCCAGGCGTAGTCGACGTCGCCGGTCTGGAAGACCGCGCGGGCGGCGGAAGTCGCGTCGCCACCACCTTTGATCTGGACCTGCTTGAAGAACGGCTTGTCGGGCTCGCGATACTGATCGTTGATGTCGTAGGTGACGACGTCGCCCGGTTTGAAATCGGAGACTTTGTACGGTCCCGTTCCGACGGGAGCCAGGTTGGCCGGGCACGTCGACGCCTGGTCGCCGATGCAACCCTGGAACTGCTTTTTCTGAAGGATGTTGCCGTAACCGCCGACGAAGATCTGATAGTAGTTCGGGTTCGGATCCTTGAAAGTGACGACCACCGTCTGAGGATCCTTCGCCTGAACGCTATCGACGCCGTCCGCGACGAAATTGTCGCTCGATGCGGTCTTCGGATCGGCGACGTACTGCCAGGTGAAGACGACGTCGTCGGCGGTAAACGGCGTGCCGTCAGACCACTTGATGTTCGGCTTCAGCTTCCACGTGATCGTCTTCAAGTCCTTGCTGACCCCGCCGTTGTCGAGCGTCGGGATCTCGGAGGCCAGGTTCGGCACGGGGGTGCCATTTGGATCGTAGGAGGCGAGAGGCTCGAGGATCAGGCGTCCCGCGTCGTAATCCTTGGTGCCCTGTGACAGGTGCGTGTTCAGGATTGTCGGCGCCTGCCAGTACAGGACCTTGAGCATGCTGCCCTGACCGCGTGCGCCGCCGCTCGCGGCCGCAGCAGGTGCTGTCGTGGGTGCGGGTGCCGCGGGCGCGGTCGTCGCGGCGGGAGCGGCGGCCGCAGCCGGCGCGGTTGTTGGCTGCGCAGCCGGGGCGGTGGTGGGCGCCGCGGCCGCGGGAGCGGCGGTCGGCGCCGGAGTGGCCGCCGGACCGCAGGCAGCAACGGCCAGGGTCCAGACGGAAAGAAGGTAAGCGATACGCCTCATGGGGGGCCTCCGTGGGTTGTCAGGGCGCCTGCGGGCATGGTCGACGTTAACCCCTGTGCGACCTGCCTCCAGCGGTAGGCATCATTGTTCGGGCTGCCCGCGGAAATTGTCAACGAACTCACAAACGGCGGCGTGGTACGGCCGATGCTGTGAATGGTGCATGGCACGAAGGAGCGACCAGTGGCTTCGATTACACCGCAGACGCGCCTGAGCCAGGTCCTCGACACCGTCCCCGGTGCCCTTGATTACGTGGTGTCTCTCGACCCACACGATTTCCAGCGGCTGCGACACCCGATGCTGCGCCGCTACATGTCGCCGCGTATCAGTCTGGACAGAGTGGCTGCCATCGCGCGTCTGCCGGTCAACAAGCTGATGGACGACCTCGACCGACTCGCCGCGGGCGAGGATCTGGCGACCGTGCAGTCAGAAATAGGGAGTGCGCCGGGCGAGCCAGCAACTCATGCCGCCGACGTCCCCGCGTGGTTTCAGGGCATCGATGCGGCCAGCATTCCATGGGTGGACGTGATCCAGATCGACGAGGTCTCGGGTGATCCGTTTCCGCCGATCAGCCTCGCCGTCAGGCAGCTGAAGCCTGGTGGTGTACTCGGCATTCGCCACCGCTGGGAACCCCAGCCGCTGTACGACATCTGGTCCAAGATGGACCTGCAATGGTTCGCGCAGCGCATCGGCGAGAACGAATGGTTTGTGTTCGTGCATCGACCTGAGACGGTAACCGCCTATCCAACGAAGCCCGTCGTCACGGCTGAGGTCGGCGCGCTCCCCGAACCCGAAGTGCTGCCGCGGCTGGTGGTGCTCGCCGAGCAACTCGCCCGCGGGCAGACGCTCGAGGTCTCAGGCCTGGTCCGTGAGCGAGTGAAAACCGTGGCCGATCAGTTGGATCAGCGACTGGGGAACGACTACAGCACCGAGATTGGGGCGGATAACCGGCAGCGCCCGACGCTGCGCGTCACACACGGCGACTGAGCCGCGGCTACTTCAGAGTCTCCAGGTACGCGACGATCTTCGTCGCCTCGTCATCAGTCAGGCCCAGCTTGGGCATTGACGTGCCCGGTTTGACCGCCGGCGGATCCATGATCCAGCGCTTCAGATCGTCCGGCCCGTTGTTTGGCACATCGCCGCCCGCCAGTGTCGTCCGACTTGCCACACCCGTGAGGTTCGGAGCAATCACCCCATTGGCGCCTGGCACGCCGGGGATCACATGGCACGCCCCACACCCTTTTTGCTGGATCAGCTGCTGCCCGGCCGCCGCCGTCGGATCCGACGGCGCTGGCGCCGAAGCCGCCGTCGAGCATCCAGCGACGACGATG
>JAFAPL010000538.1 GCA_019247135.1 Chloroflexota bacterium
AGCCGACGTGCGAGTGCGAAAGCGGGAGGCGCGAAGTCGACTACCACGCGCCGCACCACGACGACCCGCAAGCCGAGCACTCGCACCAAGGCCTAGCACTTCCCGCGACCCGACGCGTAGCACCTCGCGTGCTACACTGTCCGTGAAAACCGACTGACGAGTCGGTCGGTTTCTTTCCGAGAGAAAGCTGAGAAGAGCGGATCCACGGCGGTGCCCGTCGAGCAGCAACGCAGCATCGAGCGTCACGAGCGCATCCTCGACGCTGCCACGCGTGTCTTTTCGACCAAGGGCTACCACGGCACGCTGGTCGACGAGATCGCCTTCGAAGCTGAAACCTCCAAGGGCGGCGTCTACTTTCATTTTCCCAACAAGCAGGCGATCTTCCTCGCACTGCTCGACCGCCTGGCGACCATGCTGCGCGATCGCATCCAGTCCGGCGTGGCGACCGAGACTGACCCGCTCGCCCGCGCCAATGCCGCGCTGCGCGTCGTGCTCGAGACGTTCGGCGGTCATCGGCGTCTCACGCGCCTGTTCATGGTCGAGGCGCTCGGGGCCGGGCCTGAGTTCAACGCCCGCATGTTTCAGATTCGCCGGGCATTCGCTGACCTGATCAAAATCCATCTCGACGAGGCTGTCACCGCGGGCGCGATCCCGCCGATCGATACGGCGACCGTCAGCGCCGCATGGTTCGGGGCCGTGAGTGAGGTTGTCACCCGCTGGGTTCTCGCCGAACAACCCCGCCGCCTCGACGAGGTCTATCCGACGCTGCGCGCGGTGTTGCTGCGGGGCGTCCAGGCACCTGCCGAAGGGGACCATGCAGGCTGAATCGATCGAGCAGACCGCGGCTCGAGCCGAAGCTGCCAGGCGTGCCGAGCGCGTCGGCCGATCGGTGCTCTTGAGCACGACCCGGCCGGTGCCAGCGTGGGACCCGATCGCGTGGCTGCGCAACGAACCTGATGTGCGAGCGCTCTGGCTCAGGCCGGCGCACGGCGAGGCGATCGCGCTGCGCGGCGCTCTGCGATCGTTCGAGGCGCCGGGCAATGACCTGGAACCGGTCGCCGCCGCCTGGCGCGAGCTGCTGGCCGATGCCGTCATCGACGAGCGCACGTTTTCTCCAGCTCCATCGGTGTCGCTGCCGCACGGGCCGATGCTCATGGGTGGCCTGGCTTTCGATCCGCTCCGCGAAGCAACGGCGTTGTGGACGGGCTTTCCGCCCGCGCGGTTTGTGCTGCCCGAACACAGCCTGGTGCAACGCGGCGGCTCGGCCTGGCTCACGACGAACGAGCTGATCGGCCCGCCAGCGCACGCACGCGATGCCTCGCGGGCCTGGGAAGCACCGGCACCAGAGTTACGGTCTTTGTCGGCCGATGCGTGGCGACGCCTGGTCGGCTCGACGGCCGCGGCCATTCGCCGCTCCGAAAACGGGCTGAGAAAAGTCGTGCTTGCGCGCGCGCAGCGCATCACGTCGGAGCAGCCATTCGAGCTCGAGACCGCGCTGCGCAAACTCGCGACCGCATATCCGACGTGTACGGTCTTCGCCTTCGGGAGCCCAGGGCGCATGTTCCTGGGCGCCACTCCCGAGCGTTTGGTCACATTGCACAATGGCGTTGCATCGAGCATGGCCCTGGCGGCGAGCATGCGCCGCGGCGAATCAGAAGCCGAAGATGCGGCCCTCGGGCAGCGGCTGCTGAGTGATCCGAAGGAGCGCAACGAGCACACCATCGTGGTCGACAGTCTGCGCGAGAGCTTCGAGCGTGTGTGCACTGGCGTCGTCGCCGATGCCGAGCCGCGCATCGAACGCCTGCCGAACGTGCAGCATCTGCTCACGCGGGTGAGGGGTCAGGTGCGCCCTGGGGGGAGCCTGCTGGAGCTCGTTCAGGCGCTGCATCCGACGCCTGCCATGGGCGGCTCGCCGCGTCCGGCGGCCCTGGAGTACATCCGACGCAACGAAGGCCTCGATCGAGGCTGGTACACGGGCGCGATCGGCTGGCTCGACCACCGTGGCGACGGGGATTTCTCCGTCGCGATCCGTTCCGCGCTGGTGCGCGGCCGCGAAGCGATCTTGTTCGCTGGCTGTGGCATCGCGGCCGATTCAGATCCTGCCGCCGAATACGTAGAAGCCGAGCTGAAACTGCGTCCGATGTTGGGCGCGCTGGGCCAGCTACCCGCGTGAGGCGCGAACCGCCGACGTCCATGGGAGCGCTCCCACGCGCCAGCGTGGCCGACGCTGCGCTCGGCGCGAACGTATGTGCGTTTGTGAACACACTCGCACACTCCGGT
>JAFAPL010000610.1 GCA_019247135.1 Chloroflexota bacterium
AGGTCGGTGCCGCTGAGGTCGTTGGGGCGGCACAGCCAGCCTGCGTTGCCGGGGCAATACTGCTTGAAGAAGCGCGAGCTCTGCGCTTGCGCCAGCAGGTCACCCGGGACGTTCTGGTTCATGATGATGGCCTTCAAGTAGTCAGCCAGAAGGATGCGCTGGGTCACGTTTTGACTCGCGTCGTAGTGCATGATCCCACGTTGGAAGCGCTGGTAGATAAACCCAGCGTTCGCCGGATCCGCCGCGGGCTGTGAGATTGGCGCACCCCAGATGGTCAGACCACCCAGGCTGTTGAAGGTTTGGAGGTAGTTCACCTGGCGGCCTTGCCAGTTATCCGGGACGTTCTGGTTGACGAAGTTGATGATGTTCACCGAGTAGTTCGGGTCACTGACCGGCGGCGTATTGTTCTTCATCGTCTCGTCGGCCGACGGGAACGTGCTGCCGTTGACCTTCGTGTACGGAAAGATGTCCGGGTCGAGCATATTGATCAGCGCAGGCGACCCGTTACCGCAGACCTGGATGATCAGCGCCTGGAACATCTGCACCGGGCAGCCCAGGAACGTCATGGTGCGCGAAACAGGAAACCCGAACGTGCTGACGGCGCCGTAATCATTGAAGAAGCCCCAGACCTGGTCGCTATCGATGCGGTAGCCCGTCTGGACAAAGTACCGCTCGTCGTGCGCCATCGGCGGCGCGTTCGGGACCGCGGTCGGCGCATTGGTGGGTTGCGCCGTCGGCTGCGTGGTTGGCCCCGCCGTAGGCCCGGCGGTTGGCTGGGGCGTGCCGCTGGTGGCGAGGATATTGAACGACGCGTTTGCCGCGTAGCCGCTGGTCTGGCCGTGTGCCTCGGCGACGTAGGTGCCTGGCGAAAGCTGTGGGATGGTGAACGGCGTGGTGACGCTGCCCTGTGTATCGGCCGTGGGCGTGCCGATCTGCGCACCATTGAAGAGCATCTGCACGACCTCACCAGGGGTGAACCCGGTGGCACTGATGCTGATGTTCGTGCCCGGCTCGGCCTGCGGCACTGACAAGGTTATGGCCGCCGGCCCGGCGGTTACCTCGAAGTTGGCCGACGCGTTCAAGCCGGTATTGCGACCCGTTGCCAGCACGCCGTACGTGCCCAGCGGCACATTCGGAACGTTGAAGCTCAGGCTGAATGAGCCGTTCTCGCCCACGACCGGCGTGCCGACGCTGGCGCCGTTGAAGGTCACATCCACCGTCTCAGTGGGTCTGAAGCCCGTTCCATTGGCAGTGATCGACTTTCCCTGGGCGCCCTTCGAGTCGGAGAGGGTGAGGGCGGCCGCGGGTGCCGAGGTCGGCTGCGGCGTCGAAGTGGGGCCATTGGTTGGCGCCGAGGTTGGCGCCGAGGTCGCCCCAGGCGTGGCAGTCTGCGCGAAAACCGAGCCGGGGAGCACAAGCCATGCTGCGATGGCGAAGGTCAGGACGAGGACAAGCCCTCGCCCCGCTAACGTGTGGCGGTCCAACAACATGTTCTCACCTCGTTCGAGCGGGGGATCTGGCTACGGGTCTATAGACTTATAGCGTAACCGCGTTGTTCGTCCGGCATCGTGGCTGGACTCTTACAATGCCGTTACCTTCGTCTGCGTAGTCGTACCCCCGGCCACGCCGGCCCGAATGAAGGCCTCCACTTCAGCGGGTGTGTAGCCAAGCTCTTCGAGCAGTTCGTGCGTATGCTCGCCCAGCGTTGGAGGATGTAGTCGTGCCTGGCCAGGCGTCGACGCCAGATTGACGGCAACACCGGGCAAACGCACAACGCCGGTCGGGAGCGCAGGGTGCGGCAGCTCGACCAGCATTTGCTGGTGCAACACCTGCGGGTCGGCATACACCTCGTCCACGGAATTGACTGGACCCGCGGGGACCGCCGCGTCCCACAACAAGCGACAGAGCTGCGTCGCCGGCCACTTGCGGAATTCCTCTGAAAGGATCTCCAGCAGCTCGCGACGGTGCGCAATCCGATCCTGATTCGTTCGAAAGCGGGGGTCCGTCGCAAGCTCCGGTCGTCCCACGACGCCTGCCAGCCGCTGCACCTGCCCGTCATTGCCGGTGGGCAAATAAATCGGCCGGTCCGCGGTGGGGATCAAATCGTACGGCGCAATCATCGGATGACTGTTGCCGTGCGGTCGGCCGATCAGTCCCGCGTTCAGATAGTTGCTCGAGTGCGGGTGCAGAATCGAAAGCAGCGACTCGAGCAACGAAACTTCGACCCGCTGACCAACGCCCGTCTGTTGTCGAGCGTGCAGCGCCAGCAGAATCCCCTGACTTGCGAACAGACCCGTCGACAAATCGGCGATGGCGATGCCTGCTTTGAGAGGCTCGCCCCCGGCTTCGCCATTGATGCTCATGAACCCGCCGAACGCCTGCAAGGCGCCGTCGTAGCCGGCCACATCGGCGTACGGGCCGCCACCGCCAAATCCTGAAATGGAGAGATAGATGAGCCGCGGGTTGAGTGTGCTCAGCTCTTCGTAGCTGAGTCCCCAACGTCGCATGGTCCCGTGCTTGAAGTTCTCGACCAGCACGTCGCTCGTCGAGACGAGCCGTCGGATGATGTTCTGAGCATCGGCGGTGGAGAGGTCGAGCGCGATCGACCGCTTATTGCGGTTGACGCCCATGTAATAGGTGCTTTCGCCGTCAACGAACGGTGGGCCATATCGCCGTGTCTCGTCGCCGCCGGGCGGTTCGACTTTGACCACGTCGGCGCCGTGGTCGCCGAGCATCATGCAGCAGAATGGGCCCGCCAGCACGCGGCTCATGTCGAGCACCCTGATTCCCTGGAGTGCTGGAGGCACTGCTTCAGAGGCTCCACGGATGCGCGATCAACGCAACCAGCAGAGTTCCGATGAGTGCTACCACGGCGTATTCGAGGCCGACGCGCCGGTCCAGCGAACGACCGGCGCCGTGCTCGACGACGCCCGAAAGTACGTAAAAGGCGAGCCACAATGCGGCCCCGCCTACCAGCGGAACGGCGCTCCAGTAGCCGACCGCCCACGTCAATTGGGCGATCAGCAGGCCGACCGCGGCAGCCAGCGTCAGTCGCCGCCGCGATTCAGCGGGCGTATCGCCGAGTAGAAACCAGGTACCGGCCGCCGTCAGCAGGCCGATCGGAATGCCCGTGAGGAGTCCACGTTGTTTGGTGCCGTAAATTGCGACGATCACCAGCAAGCCGAGAAAGTACACGAGCAGCCGCACGCCGACGTATGCAAGGCCGCGCCGCGGCGGACGCAGCTCGTTGATCCAGCGGCGCATCACCTGCTGACGCGGGGCTGCCGTCATGCCTGCTCGAGACGTTTGAGTGTTTCCATTCGGCGCCGGAGAGTTTCAAGGCGTTCGCGCTGCTGCGCGAGCCGCTCGCGCTCGGCCTCTACCACTTCAGGCGGCGCTTTTCGAGAGAACTCAGAGCCGAGCTGCTTTTCGAGTCGCTGTACTTGCGCCGTGGCCTGGGCAATTTCACGCTGGACGCGCTCCAACTCGGCCTGGACGTCGAACAGTCCGGCAGCGTCGATGAGCACCTCTGCACCGCTGGTAACCGCCGCGATGGATCGCGCGGCGAGGTCCGACGGCGCCCGCGGCTCCACGTTGACCGTGCCCAGCCGCACTCCGGGTAGAGCAGCAATGACGGGAGCTTGAGAACGCCAGAATCCAAGCCGCTCGGCGTTTGGGACGATAGTCGCGTCGACCGTTCGAGCGGGCTCGATAGCATAATCCGCACGCAGCGCACGGATGGCTCGGGTCAATGCCATCGCACTGACCCAATCATCTTCGGCGGCGGTGTCTGTCGCGTCGGCCGCCTCGGGCCAGGGCGCGATCATGACGGCCAGGGGCCGTTCGGCTGTGCCGGTTGTGAGCCGCTGCCACAGTTCCTCAGTTACGAACGGCGCGAGTGGGTGCAAGAGTCTGAGAATTTTCTCGAGGACCTGGGCGAGCAATGCACCGTCCGCGCGGCCTTGACGTGCCAGCACTTTGAACGCCTCGACGTACCAGTCCGCGACCTCGTCCCAGATGAAGTCGTGGATTTCGCGTCCGCCTTCGCCGAAGTTGAACTCGCCGAACAATCGCGTCAGATCGGACGTTACGCGCGACAGCCGGCTCGCGATCCATCGCTCGACCAGCGGCGCATCCGGCCGCGGGACTGCTGGAGCCATGGCTCTGCGACGCTGTTCCGCCGTGGTATTTGCCGAAACGAAGCGACCCAGGTTCCACAGCTTGTTCACGAAATCGCGCCGCGCATCCAGCATCGTCGAGGTGAGCGTGAAGTCGTTGCCTGGCGTGATTCCGATCGCGACCGCAAGGCGTAGCGCGTCCGTGCCGTACTCGGAGACGACGTCGAGGGGATCGATCACGTTGCCTTTCGTCTTGCTCATCTTCACGCCGCCTTCGGCGCGAATGAGCCCGTGCAGGTACACGGTGTCGAAAGGCGGCTGATCGGTGAACTCGAGCCCGAACATGATCATTCGGGCGACCCAGAAGAACAGGATGTCGTGTCCCGTCTCCATGACGCTGGTCGGGTAGAAGGTCCGCAAGTCAGCCGTGTCGTCCGGCCAGCCCAGCGTGCTGAAGGGCCACAGGCCAGACGAGAACCACGTATCCAGGACGTCGGGTTCCTGGTGAAAATCCGTGGACTGACACTTCGGACAGCGCTGTGGCTCGTCGACCGACGCCCACACCTCGGAGCAGTCGGGTACGTCGCAGTAGTAAACGGGAATCCGGTGCCCCCACCACAGCTGGCGCGAGA
>JAFAPL010000790.1 GCA_019247135.1 Chloroflexota bacterium
CGGGCACACGTTTCCCATACCGTCGCAGACGGCCCAAACTGAAAGGCCCAAGCCTGCCGATCTGGATCACTGTGGACACCGCGGGTAGCGTCCACTCGCCCCGAGTGGACCAGATGTCAGTCCAAGGGTAGGCCATCTCGTGGTCACGCGGCTACAAGTTCTTTGACGTGAGCCGACCTGGCGGGTGCCGGGACGCAATCAGCCGACTACTGATCGGGCCGAAGTCTTGACGCGGGCTGCCGTTCCGCTTCCGCCAGCCAGACTGCTGAAGTTGTGAGTTGCACAGTGTCGATCCAGGCGGTAGGCCGCGAACTCTCGCTCGAGTGTCGCTCGGCTCGTGTGATGTAGCTGGATCGCGTCAGGCGTCGGTGCGGTTCATCGCATCGTTGGCGCGGCGTTGGATGTCCGCGTGTTGCGCTCGACGGACCGCCAATTGACCGAGCGTGAACGCTTTTTCGGCAGCCGTCGCGAGCTGCGACTGGAGCAACTGGAGGTCCTCGGCGGCCGCGCGGAGTCCGACCGCGCTGGCGTGGTCACCAACCGCGGCGCCCGCGTGCGTCAGCTCCGCGCACGCGCGGGCCAGGTGCTCCGTCGCGGTCCGCAGGCGCTCGTGTTCCTCGCGGTACATTCGCGCGTCCTGCCAGGCCGGGTTCTCCGCGTGGTCCAACGCCATTGCGCACCGACAGCGTACTGCTGTCCGTGCACGAGGGCCCAGCAGCCAATCACTGCGTCCAGGCCAGTACGACGTTACTGCTGGGATTCGAGTTGGCGGTGCCGGACTCGATCGTGATCTGGGCCGCCTCGGGTGGCTGAACCAGCGCATCATTCTTCGCGATCAGGAAGGTGTTGCCCGTGGCGTCGGGGTAAGCAACCCCAAGCGAGGTCCAGGTATCACCATGCCGCACCCACGCTTCGTACACCTGACCGCTCGGCAGCTGTGGCAGTGCTTCGGTGGTCAAGACGGCGAGATTGACGCCTGCACGACCGCGATACACCGCGTGCGCCTGAGCCGGAACCGCGTCACTGACTGGAGTCAGTCGGAGCGGGGCGATCTCACTGGTCGTGACAAGTCGGATCGCGTCTTCGTCGAGCTGCTGTTCGCGTGCGTGTTGCAGGTCCTGAATGCCGACGACCGCGAGCGCAATGGCGAGCAGTGATGCGGCCACTGGCGCGAGCTGGACGCGCATCCGCCCGAGGCCACTTCGGATGCGCGTCTTGGCCGTGCCGAGTGGCAGTCCGAGTTTCTGAGCCACCTGCTCGTGGGTGAGCTCGTCGACGAAGGCGAGCGAGACCGCCTGGCGTTGGGCGGCGGGCAGCGAATCGAGCGCGGCCCGAAGGACCTCGCGTCGTTCGTCGTGCCAAGCGCGCTCGGCCGGGTCGGGATCGGTGTCGGGGACGGCCCCGAGATGTTCGGAATCGGGGTCCTGCTCGGTGCGTGGGCGGCGACTCTGGCGGCGAAGCTCGTTCAAGATTCGCCAGTGCGCGAGCTGCAGAATCCAGGGTCGCACCGCGCCCTGGCTAGGGTCGAAGCTGTCGGCCTTGCGCCACAGCGCAAGGAAGACGTCCTGCACGATCTCTTCGGCCACGGCACGGTCGAGCGATTGGCTCGCGACGCTGAAGATCAGCCGCGCATAGCGGGTGTACAGCGGCCCGAGTGCTTCCTGTCGACCCGCCGCCAGGGCACGCAGGAGCTCCTCATCGGTGAGGTGTTCGGGGACCGCGGAAAGCGATTGCGCCACGTTCTTACCCTCTGGCTATGCGCGTGGGGATCTTATGTGATGCGCCGGTCTCGGTCGCTCGCATGCAGAGGAATACACCGCCATGGTGGTGTTGGATTGCATTTCGCCAAGTCGGCAACGCACCCAGCCCAGGACGGACCCTAGACGCTAGACGACGGGCTAGTACCGATAGAAGTGTGCGGCGTGGATGCGCTGGCTCGGCGCGTTGCCCAGGTCCTGCCACTCCGATTTGCGGACCGCGATGAACTCGTGCGCTCGATTCTCTCCGAGGGTCTCCAGCATGAACGCGTCCTGCTCGAGCTCGCGGATCGCCTCCTGGAGTGACCCGGGGTAGCGACGGATGCCACGCGCTTCGCGTTCTTCATCGCTCAGGTCGTGCGGATTGCAGGCCAGGGGCTCGCCAGGGTCGAGGCCACGCTGGATCCCGTCCAGGCCGGCGGCGACGATCGCGCCCAGCGCAAGGTAAGGGTTCGCGCTCGCGTCGATGGCTTTGAGCTCCAGATTCGTGCTTGCCTCGATGCGACCACGAAACGGCGACGGGACACGCACCGCGGCCTCGCGATTGTCGGGTCCCCAGCACGTGTACGCCGAGCTCCAGAGGTTGGGCGCCAGACGCTGGTACGAGTTGACGCTTGGACAGGTGATCGCGAGCAACGCGGGCAGGTGGCACAGGATGCCGGCGATGAACGAGCGACCGAGCTTCGAGATGCCAAGCTGGCCATCGGCGTCGTAGAGCGCGTTGCGGTCGCCTCGCCAGAGGCTCATGTGCACGTGACAGCCACTGCCCGCCTGGTCGCTGAACGGCTTCGGCGCAAACGACGCGATCAGGCCGTGCTTGCGGGCAACGCCGCGGACGGTCTCACGCACCGCGATCTGATAGTCGGCCGCCTGCAGCAGCGGCGCGTGCTGGACCGAGAGCTCCTGTTGAGCGGGGCCGAGCTCGGGGTAGTACTGCCGTGGCGAGATGCCTTGCTGCTCGAGCGCGTCGAGCATGTCGCCGATGACGTCACCCTGGCGGTCCATCCCGTCTGAGCTGAAGCAGAGACTGTCATCGGCCGGCACGAAGCGCCCGTCGACCTGGTGGGCGAGATAGAACTCGTATTCAAACGCGGCCTCGACCCGCAGCCCCTGTTCCGAGGCGCGCCCGACCATGTCTTTCAAAAACGAACGCGGACACAGGTCCCAGGGCTGTCCGTCGAGCGTGTACATGTCGCAGATGAGCCGCGCCTCGCGTGGCGAGTACGGCAGTACGGCGAAGGTGCGTGAATCCGGCATCAGCCGGATTTCGCCGACGGGGCCCAGGTGCGTGTCGGGCGCCAGATGCTCCATCAACGTGAATGCCTGCATCGCCACCGTCAGTCCAATTCCCGACTCCAGCGACTCCGAAAGCGCGGCAGCGTGGGCACTCTTGCCGCGGACAATGTTGGCGTGGTCGCAGTACAGGAAGCGGACCGTGCGCAGATGGGCCTGCTCAGCGCGCGTGATGATGTCGGTTGTATCCATGCATTCACATCGCTCCACGAGCTATCGTAGGCAGGCATTGCCGTCCGTAGCAGCTTTACAGGAGCGGGTACGCGGCTGGTTCCGGCGTGAGCCGAAGGCAGTCGCGCCGCGCCAGGTGCTCGTGGCAGAGGCAGACGAGAAGCAGCGTCGAGCCCTGGTCCGCATGGTCCAGCGCATGGGCTACTCGGCGCTGGAGGCCTCCGGCTCGGCCGAGACACTCAAACTCCTGGACGATCAATTTCCGGAGTGGCTGCTACTCGGCTTCGACGTCGATGGTGATGGCGGACTGGAGGCACTGGATCAGGTGCGCTCGTTTGCGCCAGAGCTGCCGGTGATCATGATCGCGCGCGATTACCACGACGTCAGGACGGTCGAGGCGCTACGGCGCGGGGCGGTGGCGTACCTGGCGCGGCCATTTGGACCGGACGACCTGCGCGAGGTGTTCGGGCGGCGCTGAGCGTGGCACACGCAACCGAGGAGTGGCTCGCGCGAGTCGAGGCGGCCACTCTCGATAGTGAAGTCGAGCTGACCACGCAGCTCGGTGGCCAACGTGAACTCGCCCATGCGCGGCTATGGCGCGGTCAGGTACTGATCGATTGGGAAGTCGACGACCAGGCTGGAGGCTGTCTCGTCCGGCCCGAGTTGCTCAGGCGCCTGGTGGCGCTCGGCGCGCGGGTGCAGACAATGCGAGACTCGGTGCAGTTGCGGGCGAGCGGTCGCGCGCTGGCCGCCTTGAGCGCGCAGCATGCCGATCTGGTCCGCCGACTCGGTGGCGCCGAGCGAGTTGAAATGCGCGCGACCTTGCGATTCGCCGGCGAGCAGTATCGAGGCGGTGAGGAGCTGTATGCCGTCGGTGGGGGCCCGCGGGCTCAGCCGCTGCTGCGGCTCATGGCGACGGTTCGATCAGCGTCGCCACGTACGTCGCCCGCGAAGAGGTGATCGGCCCGTCCAGGCGGGTATAGCAGCCGCCGAATCGTCCACCGAGAGTAAAGGCGCCGACACAGGCGCAGCGCTCACCGACGCGCGCGACTGACTGGGTCCAGTCGTCCACGGCGACGTCTTCAAGGCACGGCGACACGACCGCCCGCTGGACGACGTAGCCGCCTTCGAGCAGCCGTCCTTGCCAGCTTGCCGGGTGAAGGTCGGCGCCGAACACGACCGAGTCCCCTTCTCGTCCATTGACGTGCTTCACGACGCCTTCTTTGACCTGCTTCCTGGAGGCATCACGGGCGAGCACCGTTGGCGGCAGGTGCGCCTCGACCAGGTCGCGCGCGCGTGGTGGGAGTTGGTGGCGGTTGGTCCACAGCCAGGCCAGGCAAGCTTTTGACTGGGCGAGGAACCCTCGGAGGCCGTTCAGCAGCAAGACGCGACGGTCGATCGCCGCTTCCCACAACGGAGCAAAAACCGCGTGTCGGTACAGGCGTTCGATGGGATAGAAGCGATACAGGGCGTCGATGGGCCGGCCGCGCAGCGTGACGTGGTCGTCGGTGACGTGCAGGTCGTTGATGTCGCCCACCAGGGCTGGCTGACCCGCACGGCAGAGCAGCCGGGTCAGCCAGACGGCTTGCGAGAAGTCTTCCAGCCAGCTGTGCGACGAGACGATGCCGACCCGGCGAACGGGGCGGGTGTGCTGTGCTATGCGATGCTGCAGGACGGCTGTCAGACGACGGCCGAACCCGATGCTGGGTCGCTGGTAGCTGCCGAAAACGCGCGCGATCGCGGGTTCGAGGCCGGTGGCTTCGCGTCCGCCAGATGGGGTGTCGGCGTTGTACTCGATCAGTTGCCAGTGGCCGCGATGGTCCATGAGAAAGTCGAACCTGCCGAAAAGGCTGGCGGCGTGGCGCGGGTGGGGTGGCTCCTGGCGGGCGAGCTCGATTGCGGGCCAGGGCCACGCCAGGCTGGACCACCAGGCCGGATCGTCCAGGATGGCCTGAACGGCATGGTCGAGCAGTTTCGGGAAGGCGCCTGTGACTTCCGCGAGCTCGGCCGCTTCCGTTTGTGAGAGCGCTACGGCTGCGAGCGAGAGATAGCGCCAGCCGCCGCTCCATACGTCCAGGTCTAGATCTCTTGCACCCTGGTCCGCGACGCGCTGCCACAGGCGGTCGTAGTCGAAGTAGTCGAGCGGGGGCGCTAACGAGCGCACGCGTGGCTCAACTTCAAGACTCGCGTGATGCCGCGCGTCCGCAGCGTCCTGAG
>JAFAPL010000879.1 GCA_019247135.1 Chloroflexota bacterium
AGGTACGACTTCACCGCGTATTGCTTCGCCAGGCCCCTTTTCCTCAGCGCGGGCGACACGCCGCCGGCGACGCCTGGGCGCAACCTCCTCGATTTGCTCTGGCCGTGTGGCCTCAGGAGTCGCTGGCTCCCCGACAGGCGATGTCGATTCCACGGGTGGCGATGTCGATTCCACGGGTGGCGCACCCGCTTCCAGCCGGCGCCTGCGGCGACGCCGCGATGATTGCGGCTCCGCCGACGCTGGCTCCGTAGGCATGGCTTCGATCTCGCCCGGCAGACCACCGGTGATATCGGTGCCATCCGAGTCCGACTCATCGGTCCCAGGCGGCTCCGAATCCAGCCCGGCGATCTCGGATTCCAGCTCGACCTGCCGCTGCTCTTGCAGCAGTCGCAGCCGCTCGCGACGACGCTCCCACGCGCGCCGCCTCCGGCGACGCGACCCGGCCGGAGCCGGACCTTCTTGACCTGGTGCAGCCGCTCGGGCCACACCGGCGGCTCCCGCTTCGGCTGGCACGCGCGCGAATTCGTCACCAACCGATGCGGCCGCGCCGGCTTCCACTTCGCCGGGCGGCAGCGCGCCAGCTTCAACTGCGGGCCGCGGTGGCCGCACGACACGGCCGCGATGCAGCAGCATCCCGATCACCTTTGGCGCCGGCACGATCTGTCCGACCGATGACGCGGTAGCCACCAGGTGGTGGAAATACCCCTGCCGCAGCGTCGAGGTATCGCCGACGATGATAATCAACCGACGCGACCGCGAAACCGCCACGTTGAGGCGTTGCTCCAGTCGCAAGAAACCGATGTCGCGGCGGCGGTTGGCGCGCACCAGCGACAACACGATGATATCTTTTTCTCGCCCTTCGAACGCGTCGACCGTGTCAATCTCGAGCTGACGCTCCGGCGGCCAATCATGCGGACCCATCAGTCGGCGGAGAAGGTCGCGTTGCTCCAGATAGGCCGTAATGACGCCAATTGTCAGGTTCGGCGGAGCGTGCGAGGCCACGTGGCGAGTGATGGAGGTGACCAGACGCGCCTCGGCCACGTTGAACAGTGATGTTCCTCCGGCTCGCGACTCCACGTTGCCCCGCAGTGAACGTGTGTCCACCCACGTGACTGGAGAGGGAAAGGTCGGCAAACCGGTGCCACGCCGCGGCGCGGCGGGTCCAGTGCGGACCCGGTTCGCGTAAAACACGCGCGAGACCAGCTCGCCGATCGCTGGATGCATACGGTTCTGCTGGTCCAGCAGAACGGCCGACGCGGGGGAAAAACGGCGCTCCTGGATCCACGCGAACAAGCTCTTGCCGATCACGTTCTGTGCGCCAGGTTGCGCGACTCCAACCAACTGTGGCCGTCCGCGGCCATTTCTCCGTCCGGAGCCATTGGCGGATGCAACCATCTGCTGTTCGGCTTCTGACATGACCGGCTGCAGCTGCATGGGGTCACCAACCAGGATCATGCGTTTGCCGCGCGCAAGCGCCAGCAATGAATCCAGGACACCGGCGCGGTTGGCTTCGTCGAGGATGACGTAGTCGTAGACGGTTGCACCGGCGACGTCCTGGAGCACGAGAGCGTCGATGGTGGTGAAGATGATGTTGCGGTCGCCGAGGTCGGAGTCGGCGGAGGCGTAGAACGGGCGGGCATCTCTGGCGATACGCTCGTAGAAGCCGATGCGGGCGATGCGGTCGGCCGCGTCGGGCAGGAACGGCAACACCTTCATGAGCATGTTGTCGGTACCGTGGTTCGAGTGTGAACACACCAGGATGCGCACGCCCGGGTCGCGCAGGATCAACTGCACGTCGATTTCGGCGGCCGTGGTCGATTTACCCGTGCCCGGCGGGCCCTGGATCAATAACGCCTGGCCTTCTTCCAGGCCCAGCGCGAGCGCCACGGCACGCGCCTGGCTGCGATTGCGCACCACGGCCGGATTGACGAAGCGGGCCGGGCGGACCTGGCGCGGCGTGGGCATCGAGGCCGGCGCGGCCACCAGGCGGACCAGGTTGGGCA
>JAFAPL010000899.1 GCA_019247135.1 Chloroflexota bacterium
TCAGACCGCCGCTGCTCATGTGCGTCCGCCAACGCAGTGATAGATCGGTGGCTGCACGATGTCTCTTTGAGATCGTCGCTGTGTGTGAGTACGAACAGGCGCCCACCGCGGGATTGCTACCTGCCCGTCTGCCTACGGTACACGACCTCTGGCGTCGACAACTATGGACCAAGGTCGCAGGGGACTAGCCTGTAGCGGGGTGAAGCGCGTCGGACTGGACCCGGTGACTCGCGGCTGGGCTGTGGTCACCTCGGCGGGGGTGGTGCGCCTGGGCCTGGGGTTCGTCGCGTCACTGCTGATCGCCAGGGCGCTGGGACCGGCCAACTTCGGGGTGTACGCCGTGCTGGCGGCCACGGTCGGCATCGTGGCCACCCTGGCCGAGGGAGGGCTGACGGAAGCCGCCGTACTGCGCATCTCGTCGGCCTGGCCGGTGGCGACTGACACGGCCGAGACGCGGGCGCGAAGCTTTTTCTGGTTCCGGCTGGGCCTGTCGGCGATCGTCGTGGGCCTCGGCTGCGCATTCGCCGGCGCGATCTCG
Organism: Chloroflexota bacterium; assembly: GCA_019247135.1. Next base: position 539 of record JAFAPL010000899.1, read on the forward strand.
AGCCGGATCCTGAACGACGTCGACGCCGGACTCCTGCGCTGGGCGCTGATCGGCATCGTCGCGACCGCCGCCAGTGGCGCCCTCAGCGCGATCCTGCAAGCGACCGGCGGCTTCGGGCGCATGTCGTCGCTGACGCTGATCAACACTGGCCTGACGGCCGGATTGGCGCTGGTCCTGGCGGCGATCGGTCGCCTGGACCTGCTGACCGCCCTGATCGTCCTCGGGATTGGCACGTCGCTGGTCACCTTCGCGCTCGCCGTGCGCATGCTGCCGGCAGGTTGGCGCTTGAATGTCCCGTCGCGGAACGCGGTGTACGACGAGGCCAAGCGACTTCTCGAGACCGGCAGGTGGCTGTGGATCGCCAGTCTGTTCGCCATGTTCACCGCCAACGCCGAGGTGCTGCTGCTCAACCAGTGGATCGCGCTCAGCCTGGTTGGCGCGTACGCGCTGGCGCTGAACCTGGCGACCAAAGCGGACCTGGTCAATCAGAGCCTGTACACGGTGTTGCTGCCGGGCGTGGCCAATCTCGACGTGCGGACGCGATTGCGCGGCTACGTGCGCCACGGGCTGCTCAGGAGCGTGGCCATCTGCTTGGTGCTGCTGGTGCTGATCCCGCTCGCGCGGCCGTTGATCGTGCTGATCTACGGACCCGCGTACGAGGCATCGGTGATCTACTTCCAGCTTCTGCTCGGGGTCATGATATTCGACGTGCTGCTGACGCCGTTGCTGCTCCTGCCGCTGGCGTATCGGCAGCCGAAGGTGCTGGCAGCGGCGGACGGGACGCGCGCCGTGACGCTCGTGGCGCTCGCCGTGGCGCTGATCCCGATCTATGGGCCGTTCGGCGCGATCGCCGCGCGGTTTGCCGCGCGCGTGGCCGGCGCCGTGCTGGTCCTGGCGGTGCTGTACGTGACGAGCCGGTCAGGTCGGCAGGCGTTCGAGGTCCAGCACAAAGAAGCGGCCCGCGTTCTGGAGTAGTGCCGCGCTCAGGCCGGGCTGCGGCGACCCAGCGACAGGGTGCATACGCAAACCTTGCACACGGGATTGGTCTTGACGTCCAGGTCGCGACGGAACGCGACGGCGTCGGGCGAGTTCAGGATCTGGTCGAGTGGCTGGTCGTGGATGTTGCCCAGCGACCTGTGGAAGAAGCACGGGCGGACGGTGCCGTCGGCCTCGACGACGGACGAAACCCAGGGCGCGTTGCACACGATCTCGGGCAATTCCGCGCTGCCGCTGAGCGCGGCATAGTAGCGCGGCAGCCGCCGTAGTTTGTCGGGGCTTTCCGAGATGAACCGGCTGTCGAAATCCGTCCTGAAGCGCCCGATGACATCCTCGACGATGCCGGCGAATTCTTCGGCTTCTCCCGGGTCGAGCGCGACCTCCGAGACACGCGGCTCCTGCCAGGGGTCGGGTCGATTGAACGCGGTGGACGACACGTCGGCGGACATGAACGAGATGCGACTGAGACCGATGGCGTGCGCGGCTTCGATGATGTTGGGCAGGTCGCGAAAATTGGTGCGCTGCAGGACGCAACGGGCGCTCACGGGGTAGCCGGCGCGTTCTTCGCGCAGCGCCTGGACGCCTTCCGCGAGGCGCTCGAAGGCCCTGGGCACGCGGCGCACGGCGTTGTGAATGTCGCGGCTGCCGTCGATCGAGACGATGACCTCGTCGCACCACCTGACGATGTCTCTGGCGAACACTTTGAGCAGCAGGCCGGTCGACAGCAGCGTGATCTGCAAATCGGGGTTGAGCTCGCGGAGCAGCTGGCACAGCAGCCACAGGTTCTGGTGCATCAGCGCTTCGCCGCCCGACAGCACCACACGCTGAACGTGCAGATTGCGCAGCGCGGGCATCTGGTGCTCGAGGTCCTCGCGCGAGAGCTCGTGCTTGACGGCGTTGGCTTGCCAGATGTCGCACATGACGCAGCGGCAGTTGCA
>JAFAPL010000974.1 GCA_019247135.1 Chloroflexota bacterium
CCACGCCCACCGCCGGCCACCCGCAGACCGCCACCCCGACCCCGCCCGCCACGCACACCGCGGTGCCGACGGCGACCCCCACACCATCGCTCGGCCCGACGGCGAGCGCGACGCCCACCCCGGCCGCGAGCGAGACGGCGGCGCCCACCGACACGCCCACCCCGCTAGCCACGGACACCCCCGTGGCGACCGAGACACCCACGCCCGAGGCGACACCGCCCAGCACCGCTGCGCCGGCCGCGCTCGCCGACTACGTGGCGGCGCCGCTGAGCAGCATCCTTGGCTGGCCGCAGACCGCGAGCTGGCAGGAGGGGGTGCTCGACGGCGTCTACTCGCAGGGCGGCGGCGTCGTGCTGCTCATCCGCGGCGGGGAGTTCGTCACCGTCTACACGCCCGACGCCGAGTTCGTCGCGGTCGGCGGGCCGACGCCGCTTGGCCAGGGCGCCGACTTCGCGTCCCTGCCGGCCGACTGGCAGGCCACCGGCTTCGACGCCGGCTTCCACGCCGTCTTCGGGCCGGCGGCTGGCGCCGCCTACATCACCAAGGGCGCGCAGGCCGTGATCTACCGCGCGATCGACCGCGTGCAGGTGGGTGCGGAGGAGGCGACGGCCACGCCCACGCCCGAAGGCAGCGGGACGCCGACGGCGAGCGACACGCCCGAGACCAGCCCGACGGCCGCCGCGAGCGAGACGCCGACGGCGGAAGGAAGCCCCACCGCCGAGGCCAGTCCGACCGCGGCGGCGAGTCCTACCCAGGCGACCCCGACGCGCGCAGCCACCGCGACCACGGCCCCCACCAGCGCCCGCTCCGGCACGCCGCCGGCCTCGACGCCGCTCTACCACGCCGCCATGGCCGCGGCGACGGCGATGGCGACCAGCTCGGCACCCACGCGGGCCGCGACCGCTACTCCCACCCCCAGGTCGGCGGCGTCGCCCTCGGCCACGCCCACCCACGCCGCCGCGGCCACGGCCAGCGCCACGCCGACCGTCGCCGCCACGCCGACCTCGGCCACGACGCCCGCCCCACCCAGCACACCGACAGCCGAGGCGACGCCCACCGGCGAGGCGACAGCCACCGCCACGCTGGTCGCGACGCCCAGCCCCAGCCCCACCGGCACGCCGGCCGGCAGCGCTGCGCCGATGCCGCTGCTCGGCGCCACGCCCGGGCTGCACTACATTGCCGAGATCGCCGACGCCTGGCCGCCAAGCTGGCACCCGCGCTTCCAGCAGGCACCAAGCGGCCGCACCAGCGAGCTCTGGGGCGCCACCGTCGAGGGCCACGTGGTCAGCTTCGACGGCACGACCTGGACGCACCAGCCGGGCGATGCCAGCTCGCTGGGCGTCGGCGTGGACGGCGCGGTGTTCGCGGTCGGCCAGCAGGACCCGCAGCAGCTCTCCCGGTGGAACGGCAGCGGCTGGAGCCCGATCGCCCGCCACTCCTCGGCGCTGGCCCAGGTCTCGGTCGGCAACCAGGACCTGGTCTGGGCGCGGGACAGCGGCAACGACGTCCACCAGCTCAGCCAGGGCCAGCTCCAGCCCGCCGCGCAGGTCGGCTCCGCCGCCCACCTGGCCGCCAACTACGACGGCACGCTGTGGAGCTGCAAAGGCAACGACGCGAACACCTTCCGCCTGGCCTCGGACCTGAACGCGCCGCCCCAGGCCGTGCCCGCGGCGGGCTCCGTGCAGAAGGTGGCCAGCACCGGCTTCGGCGCTGCCCACTGCCTAGCCGCCCAGAACGGGACCGCCCAGCTCTACCGCTACCAGTCGCCCTACGTCTTCCGAACCCCCGGCAGCTACATCCCCACGACGGGCGATCCCATCGAACAGGCGCTGGGCAGCGTGTTTCTCACCATGCAGAGCGCCCGGGACGAGACGGGCAAGCCGCCACCGACCTACCAGGTGGTGGCGCTGGACGCCCACACCGGCCAGGAGCGGTCGCGCTCGGCGGCCGCCCCGAGCGGGCTGCGCTACACCGCGCCGGCGTTCGATCCCGTCCACGAGACCGTCATCGTCGGTCTCACGACCGACTACAACGCCACCAGTCCCCAGCCCGGCCGGTTGCTGGGGCTGGACGCGCGCGACCTGAGCCAGGTGCGCTGGTCGATCGCGCTGCCCAACAACCTGCCGCTCGGCCCGGGCCGGCCGACGCTGCAGGGCACCCAGCTGTGCGTCTCGGACGACTTCAACACGCTGGTCATGTACGACACCGGGGCGGCGCCGGACGCCACCACGCCCACCTACCGCTGGACGTACACGTTCCCGTCCGCGCCCCAGGACCGCCACCGCCTGCCGCCGCCGGTGCTCGCCAACGGCACGGTGTACGCCGCCTGGTGGTTGTGGTCGACCTCCTACGGATTCCTGCAGCTCTGGCTGTGGAAGCTGGACCCCGCCACCGGCACCGGCTCGCAGCCCGCGCTGCCCTTCTTCTATCCGGGCGTGGACCCAACCGCCAGCGCCTACTGGCACACGATGGGGTTGGTGTCGCCCTTGCTGGCCACGCTGCCAGTGCCGGGATCCCAGACCGGGCAGCACCGCCAGGTACTGTTCGTCAACGGCGGCACCAAGGTCTGGGAGGTCGACGTCGATGCGGTCACCGCCCAGTCCTACGACCTGCCGGGTAGCAGCACCTATGCCTTCAGTGGCTTCGCCTTCGCCAATGGCGTGCTCTGGTTCGGCGACAGCGCCAACACCCTCCATGGGGTCGACGGCCAGCAGATGAAGGCGGTACCCAACACGCCGGCGTCGCTAGGCCCCTCTGGAGCGTCTATCGCGACCACCCCGGTCCTGTACACGGATGCCCAGGGCGAGGCGGCGGTGCTCCTCAGCGTGACGGGCGCCACCCAGCCGGGCTTGCTGGTGTTCGACCCGACTAGCGGCAACACCATCTCCGTCCCCACCCAGGGGACGGACTTCATTGCGCTGTCCGCGACGGTGAGCAACGGCGTCGTGTATGGGGGTGGCGGGCCCACCTACGAGGCCAGCACCGACGTCCCCGTCGCCCAGGTGTTCGGCATCCGGGTCGACCAGGCGCTGCAGGAGCTGCGCGACTTCGTCATCGACTCACAGTTGATGCAGGACTTCGACGACCCGTCGCAGCCGACCCACAACCCCAACGGCGTGGCCCGCTACCAGACCCACCTGACGCTGGTCGACGACACCAAGGCGCCGCTGGCCAATACCGCGGTCAAGCTGTGGGCCGACCAGGCGAACACCACCGTCCTGGTCAACGGCCAGAGCTACACCCTCGGCCCCGCCGACGACCAGTACGCGGCGGTCAAGACCGGCAGCGACGGCACGCTGGTCATCGCCAGCGGCTCGACCCAGGTCGATGGCACTGGCAAGGTCCTCGACAAGGCGGACACCTCGGCAGCGCCGCTGCGCGCCTGGGCGCCCTTCATGGACCCCTACGAGCGCATGCTGGTCTACCGCGACCGCGAGTTCCACAACCGGGTGGCCAGCGCCCACGCCACCGACGCCGGCCAGGCCGGCGCCGACGACCCGACGCGCGCCAACCTGCAGACGGCTCAGACGTACGGGGACCTGAAGAACCAGGGCAAGGGCAGCAGCAACCCGCTGTTCACCGACCAGGAGAAGCAGAACAAGCAGCCCCAGAACGTCGCCACCGCCATCCAGAAGATGACCGGCTCGGTCGGCACCGCGCCGCCCAAGACCAGCAAGGCCCTCAAGGCGGGCTGGAGCCTGCACGCGGTCGACACACCCGGCAAGTACGTCCCCTACCCGGACACGCCCGGCGCCCAGTACTCGCCGGTCAACGTCGCCGCCGACCGGACCGCGGTCGTGCTCCAGCCGGGCGGGCTCAGCTACGCGAGCAGCAACGACGGCAGTGCGCCGTCCGCCTACGCCGACCTGTCGCCGGCCGACGCCACCCTGGCCATCGACGCCCTCGACGGCGTGGACTGGCACACCAGCCAGTACGCCACGCCCCGCGTCCGGGCGGCCGCCCAGGCCGGCACGCTGCACCTGGGCAGCTTCTGGGGCGACTTCTGGAGCTGGCTCGAGGGCGCGGTGGCGACCGTCACCCACGTGATCGTGGCCGTAGCCGAGGACATCTACGCCGGCATCCGTGTCATCGTCAACGGCGTGGCGCACGTCTTCCGCGCGATCATCGCCGGCATCGAGGAGGCGGTGCAGGCCATCGGCGCCTTCTTCGTCGAGCTGGGCAAGCTGATCGAGCAGATGATCGAGGCGCTGAGCGTCCTGTTCCAGTTCGGCCACATCATCGACACGCACAACATCCTCAAGAACGAATTGCTCAACCGCATCAACGGCGTAGCCGGCAACAGCGCCTATCCAGGGCTGGCAACGCTGGTCACGAACACCGTCTTGCCCCAGGTCGACAAGTTCTTCCAGCAGGGCGAGCAGGCCATCAACAGGGCGTTCAATGACCTGGCCAACAAGCTGGCGGGCACGCCGCCGACCGCGCTCAAGGGCGCCGGGGCTACCGCCCACACCGCCTACAGCGCGACGCCCAAGAGTGGCGGCGGCTCGTCCAGCACCGTCACCCAGTCGACCTGGGGACAGAACAAGTTCAGTGCCGGCGCCGGGGCCGGAGGCGCTCAGGCAAGCCTGGCATCCCCGCGCCGGGTCCTGGGCGCCGACGACCCCATCACCGGCTTCATCACCGACTTCGCCAATCGGGTGAGCGGGAATGGCGACCTCAGCAGCCAGTGGAACCAGGTCAAGTCGGGCGCCCAGGGGCTGGGCAACGCCACCTCGGCCAGCGACTTCCTCAAGCAGGGACTGGCCGAGCTGCTGCGCATCCTGGCCCTGGTGCTCGACGCCGGCCTGGCCGTGACCAACGCCTTCCTGGACGGGCTGCTAGGCATGATCACCGACCTGGTGCAGGCCATGTTCGACCCGAACAGTGGCCTCCTCACCGAGACACTCGACATCCCGGTGTTGTCCTGGCTGTATCAGCTGCTGTTCGGCGAGCCGCTGACCATCCTCAACGCCGTGACGCTGATCACCGCCATTCCCGTCACCATCATCTGGCGCATCGCCGAGGGCGAGTGGCCGGCCCAGAGCCTGGGCGTTAGCGCCACGAGCCAGGGCGGGCTGGGCACGCTTCCATTCCTCGCGAACCGGTTGTTCGCCTACGCCAGTGCGATCATCACCGCGGCCCTCGGGTTCCTCTTCGGCTTCGGCGACGCCAAGGGGTTCGGCGACGTGCCTGTGGCCATTGGCCGGGCCTCGCTCGCCGGCAGCATGGTGGTATCGATCTTCAGCATCCCGAGCTTCAGCAGCGACACCCCGGGCGACCTCGACTGGATCGCCTGGGGCTGGGGGCTGGGCACTGGCCTGATCAACATCCTGGGCGCGCACGGCTTGAGCGTGAGCGCCGGGGTCGGCGAGCGATTCACGATCCTCGGCTCGGTCCTGCTGTCCGTCATGAGCTTTCTCCAGGCGTGTACCCTCGGCGAGCAGTTCAAACAGAAGCCACCGCCGGACGTGATCGGGGATGTCGAGTTCGGCATCGAGGTCGCCGCCCTGCTGCCCGGCTTCATCAACCCAGCCAAGCTGGTGGGCGAGATTCCGGCCATCGTGGTGGGCCTGCTTGACGTCATCATGGGCCTGGCCGGCGCGGTCGGGATCTTCCTCGCCAACAGCTGAGGGTGGTGACACGATGGGTTGGCACGACCACCGCCTCCACACAGACCGGACCAGCGACCGGTCGACCGTGCCGTCGCTCACCCCTCCGCGCACCCGGCTCACACGCATGGACCATCCCTGGCAGGTGAGCCGTTCCACTGTGAGCCGCCACCAAACCCCGTCGGCGATGCCGTCCTCGGCCTCGGCATCGCCACCCTGCTGCCGGGGCCATCAACGACTACAAGTTCCTCGACCCCATCGCTGCGGCCCAGGTGGCCGTGCTCGACGTGGTTATGGGCTTCGCCGGCGCGGTGGCGATCCTGCTGGCCACGTTCGACAGCGAAGGAGCAGTCGCACGACGCTCTTCTATCGACGCGCACTCGGCGTGCTGGACCTGCTCGCCGTGGCCCACGGGCGTCCACCGGCCAGGCCCGGCTCGACCGTGGCAGTCCCATGCCACAGCGCCGTGCGCGAAAACGACCCGATCCCCGCTCACGCAAGGAGCGATCACCCCATGCGCCGTTCGTTGTCCCCACCCCCCTTCCTCTTCGCTCGTCGCCCGTCGTCCGCCGCCGTGACTGGCCCTGGCGCTGGGCCGCGGCCCGCGCACCCCGGCCGCGACTCGTTCCGCCACTACACCGGACTTGGGGCCGACGCGCATCAGCCATGGGCGCGACCGCCGTGCTGGCGCGCCGGGCCATCCGGGCGGCGCGCGATTTCCCGCCGCGACGCCCGCGCGGCGAGTCAACAGCAGGTGTCTGGCGCGCACGCATGCCTGACCATCGCCGCGGTTAGCCACCAGGTGTGGGCCCCGCGTTCCGGCCGACCATGTTGACCGCTCGCACTCGACGACTGGTCGTCGGCGTCTCGGGCGCCAGCGGCAGCATCTACGCCATCCGGCTGCTGGAGGCGCTGCGGCCGGTCCCCGACGTCGAGACGCACCTCGTCATCTCGAACGCCGGCAAGCGCACCCTCCTGCTCGAGACCGATCATTCACTGGCCGACCTGCAGGCGCTGGCCGACTGCTGCTACCACCAGGCCGACGTCGGCGCCGCCATCGCCTCCGGCTCCTTCAGGACCGACGGCATGGTGGTCATCCCTTGATCGATGAAGACCGTCTCGGGTATCGCCACCTCGTACTCCGACACCCTGCTGCTGCGGGCCGCGGACGTGACGCTCAAGGAGCGCCGGAAGCTGGTGCTGGTGGTGCGCGAGACGCCGCTGCACCTCGGCCACCTGCGGCTGCTCACG
>JAFAPL010000021.1 GCA_019247135.1 Chloroflexota bacterium
ACGCGCGTCTGTTCCGACGTGTGCTGAGCCGCCTCGCGAATGACGATCAGCACCTACTCGACGGCTTACTTCATGCCGAGCCGCCCCAGCGGAGTATGTTCGACGCGCTCAAGCAGCCACCGCCTCGGCCATCGCTGTCGCACCTCGACAAACTCGTCAATCACCTGCGCTGGCCCGAAATCTTCGGCGACAACAGCGAGCTCCTAACTGGTTTGACGCCCGCCAAAATCCGCCATTTTGCCGCCGAAGCCCAGGTGCTCGACGCCGCCGAGCTCAAGGACATCACCGCGCCGAAGCGATACACGTTGCTGCTGTGCCTGATCCACCGCGTTCAGATCCAGGCGCGCGACGACCTCGCCGAGATGTTCTTGAAGCGGATCGCACGTTTCCGCGTCAGGCCCAAGAAGAAACTCGAGCTCATTCGCGCGCGACACCGCGCATTGACTGAGGAGCTGATCGACACCCTCGCCGACATGCTGCGCGTCGTCGAAGCGAATCCGTCCGACGACGAACTCGGGCGCCAGGTCAAGTCGGCGGTGGCGCGGCACGGCGACCTGGCTATGCCGACTACCGCGACCAACTGCTGCTGTGGTCTGATGCGAGCCCATCGTCGCTAACTACTGCAGCCAGCTCAGCATTCCGTCGGACGCGCATGAGTTCGTCGGAGGCCTGCGCGTTCGGCTCGCCGAGACCGCGGAGCGCGTTGATGCTGGCTTTTCGACCAACGTCGACGTCGGCATCAACAACAGAGGTGAACCGGTCCTCAGACGCCGGCCACGGCCAACTCCCTTGCCCTCGGCGCAGGCGCTCGAGGCAGCGCTGCTGGATCGAATGCCAGAGCGCAGCCTGCTGGATATCCTGGCCAACGTCAACTTCTGGACCCAGTGGGTACGCCACTTCGGGCCGTTGTCCGGGTCCGAGCCTAAGCTGGCTGATCCAAGGCAGCGCTACATCCTGACCGCCTTCACGTTCTGCTGCAATCTCGGGCCGACACAGGCTGCGCGTCATCTCCAGGGGTTAGCGACCGCACACGAGCTGTCGTTCACAAACCGCCGCCACGTCAGCGTCAATCAGCTGGATGCCGCCATCAAGGACCTGATAAACGCGTACCATCGGTGTGACCTCCCCAAGGTATGGGGCAGCGGCAGCTCGGCAGCGACCGACGGGACACAAATACGATCTCGCTGAGAACAGTCTGCTGGCCGAGTACTCGATCCGGTATGGCGGTTACGGTGGCATCGCCTACCACCACGTCGCCGATACCTACGTCGCGTTGTTCAGCCACTTCATCCCATGCGGCGTCTGGGAAGCCATCTATGTCCTCGAAGGCCTGCTCAAGAACACCTCTGATATCCAACCGACGACCGTGCACGGCGACACGCAGGCGCAGTCGACGCCGGTCTTCGGACTCGCCCACTTGTTGGGCATCAAGCTCCACCCGCGAATTCGAAATTGGAAGGATCTGACCTTCTTCCGTCCATCGAAGGATGTCCACTACCGGCACATCGACGCGCTGTTCACCGACACGGTCGACTGGGAGTTGATCGAGGCTCACTGGCAGGACCTGCTTCAGGTCGTGCTCTCAGTGAAAGCCGGCGTCGTATCGTCAGCGCTGCTCTTGCGAAAGTTGGGCACCTACAGCCGACGCAACCGCCTCTATCAGGCCTTCGCACAACTCGGCCGCATCATTCGGACGGCGTTCCTGCTCGAGTACCTGAGCAGCGCCCAACTGCGCGAGCAGATTACGGCCAGCACGAACAAAGTCGAGGCGTACCACTGCTGTGCCAAGTGGCTGTTTTTTGGCGGTGAGGGCTTGCTGCTAGAGATTCATCCAGACGAGCAGGAGAAGCGCTTGAAGTACAACCACCTGCTGACCAACGCGGTTGCCGTCCAGAACGTCATCGATCTCACGCGGGCGGTGCGCGGCCTGCTGGCGGATGGTTACGCGGTGAAGCACGAGGATCTCGCCACGCTCAGTCCCTACCAGACGCGCCACATCAAGCGCTTCGGCGACTACGTGTTCACGGTGACCTCGCCGGAGCCGTTCGATGGCGAACTCGCCACGCTCGGGCTGGACGACGCCACATCTGTTCAGGTC
>JAFAPL010000036.1 GCA_019247135.1 Chloroflexota bacterium
TTTTGGTCGTGAGCACGATCTGCGACTGTCGGTGCGGGGCGGCGGACACAATTACGGTCGAGTCCGCGCGGCGTACGGTGCGGCCAAGTACGAGCGACTGGCCAGGATCAAAGCGGAGTACGACCCTGACAACGTCTTCCGCCTGAACGCCAACATCAAACCAGCTCTACAGCCCGCCTGACCGCCGCGTCGTGGCTGACTGCCCCATCACCTGGATCGGCAACGCGCCAGGCGAGCGAGCGCCCGGGCCGAAGCTGCCGAAGATCAGCACGCCACCGGACTAGACCACCAGGCTGCTTCTTACTTTCGAGTTCGGCAGGCTCCGCGACCAGGATTCGAACCTGGAACCTACCGGTTAACAGCCTGATGTACAGCTCAACCATCCAACTTTGCCGTTTTCGCCCGATTTGAGTTTGCGGTGCGCGACTTGCCTCGGTCGCCGCACGGGAAGTTGGGTGGTCCAACTCTGTTGGTCTGGAACCATCAGGATTTTCGTGCTGCACGTCGCATGTGGAGCGGTTTGGAATGCACGCTCAAGCGCCAGATGCCGGCACTGGTCGGTATGGTCAACAGCGAACTGCGCGCGATCGCCGATGGCGGCTGCACCACCGTTCAACTGGACGCGCCGTCACTGCCGGGGTTGGTCGCTCGGGGCCAGTTAACGCCTGACCAGGCTGCGAGGCTCATCGGCGACTGTCTGGAGGGTGTCCGCGCCAGAAAGGGCGTCCACTTCTGCCACGGGACACTCGCCGGCAAGCCGGTGGCGGCGATGCTAGGACTGGCCGCCTGGATGCCGCTCCTGGAACGCCTCGATGGCGTGATCGACTTCGTCCACCTGGAGTGCTGCTACTTTGCCCAGTGGCTCGAACGCGACTGCTTGTGGACGTTACCGCGCAGTATCGATCTCGTCGCCGGGATTCTGTCGGAGTCCTCGTACCGCGTCGAGCCGTTCGCCAAGCTGAAAAGCCGCGCCGCCGATTTCGCGCGGGTCGTAGGCGAGGAGCGGCTATGGCTCGCACCATCGTGTGGTTTCGGCCGCCATCCACTTCGGAACGTGCCCGTCCTTTACCAGAAGATGGAGAATCTGGCGGAAGCAGCGCTGTCGGTCTGACGGCAAGACGCGGTTCACGTTGCCGCCGAAGCCGTCAGCTATCACGCACAGCAGGTAGTTCTAAAACGACTTCAAAGGCTCCGCGACCAGGATTCGAACCTGGAACTTATCGGTTAAACAGCCTGATGGAGAGCTGAATCATCCACCTTTGACCTTTTCGCCCAATTTGAGATTGCGGTGCGCGACTTACCTCGGTCGGCACCCAAAGAAGTCGGCTGCTCACACTCTGTAGGTCTGAAACCATCAGGTTTTGATCAAGCAAGCGGGATATCCGTCCGCGCAAAGTCATCGCCTTTGGCCAGCAGAGGCTCACGGGCAACCTGCGCCACGGCAAACGCGAGACAGTCGCCGAAGTTCACTCCCGCGGGGTGCCGTCCTGTCCCGAATCGCCCCCACGCCGAGACGGCTACGCGCCAGTGCCACTGACCGAACTCAATCACGAAGGTATCTGCAGCTGCCAACAACTCGACGAGCACACCGCTCGCATCCTGTGCGGCGGGTGCCGACAAAACGACGCGCGGCCTCAGCCAGCGTTGGATTGTCGACCGCGATCGTGTCCGCTGCGTTGATTTGGCCAACGAGCATCTCGCGCCCTGGCTCGTCAAGAGCGATCGCGATCAGCGCCGACGCGCGAGAATCACACGCCGGCCCCGACCTGTTCGCCACGTATGCCCGCCCGGCTCGGCTGGGACCAGGCGCCCCACGACCTGCGTCGCAACTTCGCCCAAGCTGGTGCGCAGTGTCCAGACGTCGCTGGAAGCAGATCCAGTTCGCTCTGGCTCACCAAACATCCAGACGACCCACCGGTATGTCGGCTCTGAACTCGATCTCGCCGACGCGGCCCGCGATCGTCTCCGCATCCGACCGGAGGCCAGCGCAGATTGTCGTCCGCGCCCGCATGGAGCCGTCCGACTCGCGGCTGCAGGGTGGGCCCAGCGACGGATCGCATGAAGCCCATGGGCGGCGAACTAGTGGGTGCCGCTATACAGACGTATAGTGCGCACGGTGCCATGGTGGACGCACGGGGCGCGCTGGACGGGAATCCCTCGGGCGAGCTGGGGCCGACCTTTGGCCGCGAACAGCTGCGTGCGCGCCGCGCAGCCTTGGGGCTGACCCAGGCCCAACTGGCCGCGCGGCTCGGCGTGGCGGCGAATACCTTCGCACGCTGGGAACGCGGCGAGATCCGTCCGCTTAACCCGGACCGCGTCTGGGGCCGGCTCGCCCGGCTGGAGCCTCCGCGACCGCCAGTGGCTCGCCCGAGAGGGGGCGGCAGTGTATCTCGCCGCCGTGACAATCTCCCGGTTATGCTCACCAGCTTCGTCGGGCGCGGGGAGCAGCTGCCCGAACTGCGGCGCATGGTTTCGAGCACACGTCTGTTGACTCTCACCGGCGCCGGCGGGATCGGCAAGACACGGCTGGCGCTGCAAGTAGCCTCGGCCGTGCTGGCCGACTACCGGGCGGGGATCTGGTTTGTCGATCTGGCGCCGGTGACCGATGGCCAGTTCGTCCCACGGGCGGTCGCCACGGCGCTGGCAGTGAACGAGGAGCCTACACGTGTGCTCGCCGAGACCCTGGCGGACGTGATCGGCGCCCAGCGCGTGCTCCTGGTGCTGGACAACTGCGAGCATGTCGTGGACGCGTGCGCCCTGCTCGCCGATCGGCTGCTGCGCGCGTGCCCTGAGCTGCACATCCTGGCGACCAGTCGGGAGGCGCTGCGCACGCCAGGCGAGACCGCCTGGCGGGTGCCGTCGCTGGCAGTGCCTCAGCCGCCTGTCGGCGCACCTGACCAGCTCCAGCAGGTCGATGCCGTGCAGATGTTTGTCGCGCGGGCGACGGCGGCCCAGCCGGATTTCCGCCTGACCGAACGGAACGCGGACGCGGTGGCGGAGCTCTGCCGACGGCTGGACGGCATCCCGCTCGCGCTCGAATTGGCCGCGACTCGGGTGGCCATCCTGGCACCGGAGCAGATCGTCGGGCGCTTGCACGACCGCTTCGCTGTCCTGAACGCCGGCAGCCGGACCGCCGTGTCGCGGCACCAGACCTTGCGGGCAGCCATCGACTGGAGCTACCAGCTGCTATCAGCGCCTGAGCAAGCCCTCTTCCGGCGCCTGGCTGTGTTCAGGAATCCCTGCGTCCTGGATGCCGTGGAGTCCGTCTGCACGGATGGCACACTGCCGGCAGCAGCCGTCCTGGGTTTGCTGGCACAACTCGTCGACAAGTCGTTGCTGATGACCGAGAACCCCACCGGGCCACAGGTGCGCTACCGTATGCTGGACACCCTGCGTGCGTACGGGCTGGATGCGCTCCGCGCGGCCCACGAGGAGCCAGCCCTCCAGCTGCGCCACGCCCAGTGGTTCCTGGCGCTCGCCGTGCAAGCGGAGCTGAACGTGCATGGGCCTGGGACGGTGTTGTGGCTGGATCGCCTGGAGAAAGAACATGACGATCTTCGGGCCGCCCTCCGATGGTTCATCGATCACGGCGCGGCCACCACGAGCCACCGGTTCGGCGGGGCGCTGGCCGAGTTCTGGCATGCGCGCTCCTACCTCGGCGAGGGCCGCGCGTGGCTCGGCACGATCCTGGCGCTACCTCCGTCTGACGTGCCGGTCTCGGTTCGGGCAAAGGTGCTGCACGGCGCAGGCTTGCTGGCTGACTGGCAGGCGGACTTTGCCAGCGCCCAGGCCCTGTACGAGCAAGCGTTGGCGCTGTGGCAGGACATGGGGGAGGCTACGCCGGCCGCACGCTGCCTCCGAGAGCTCGGCGAGGTGCTCGTCATTCGCGGTCAGCACGAGCGGGCGGGTCTGCTGCTCGACCGGGCCCTTTCGATCAGCCGGAACATCCCCGATCGGCGCGAGGAAGCAGCCACCCTCCACAGCCTCGGCCTCCTGGCGATCGAGCGGAGCGACTTTGCGGGCGCGAGCAAGCGGCTGGAGGAAGCTCGGACCCTCTTCGCTGAACTCGCTGACCCGCGTGGAGTAGCCCGAGCGGAAGCACGGCTAGGCCACGCGCGCCTCGCAGTCGGCGATGAGCTGCAGGCGCAGGCGCTGTGGGAAAGCAGTTTGCGGCAAGCTCGTGCACTCGGGGATCGGCTGTCGGAAGCCGACTGCCTGTCATTCCTTGGATCACTCGCGACCCGCCACCACGACTACCTCGAGGCTCACCGGCTGTTCGCCGAGAGTCTGACGCTCCGCCAACAGATAGGAAACCGGGACGGGATCGCGACCTGCCTCAGAGACCTCGCGCTCCTCGCGGCCCGGCAGGCCGAGCCCGAACGTGCGTGCCGACTTGGCGGAGCCGCGGTCGGGCTGCGTGAGGCCATCGGGCTTCCGCTCTGGCGCAGGCACGACCTTCGACCCGAGCGCTTGCGCCGTGGTCGAGGCGCTGACCTGGACCTGGCGCGCGCCGAGGCGGCGTGGCTGGCCGGACGCGCAGCGCCGCTCGACCGGATCATCGAGCAGGCCTTGAACGTTTCTGAGCCCGTCCGCATGGCCTCGCCTCGGCCACAGGCGGCTGCCGGGGTCGTGCCCGGCGGCCTGACCGCGCGCCAGGCTGAGGTGCTGCACCTGGTCGCCCAGGGCAAGACCGATCGCCAGATCGCTGCCGAGCTGGTGCTGAGCGAGAAGACCGTCGGTCGGCATCTGGACAACATCTTCGCCAGGCTGGGTGTCTCCTCGCGGGCCGCTGCAACGGCCGTCGCCACGCGCCAGGGCCTCGCCTGATGAGCAAGTGCGCGGGCTGGACGGAGCCCGCCTGGTGGGTGCGGCAAGGCGTCGGCTCAGAAGATGCGGCGCATGATGGGGGCGTTCGCCCCAACCTGCCGAGCCCGCCGTGGTCCTAGACTCGTCCGACGGGTGAACGGGACAGCCGACCTCGGCCTGATGCGGTCCCGGTGAGCCGACGAAGCAACCTGGCCAGTTCCCCCGATCCCGCAGCAACCGACAGCTGGTGCATGAACGAGCCTCGTCTGAGGCCATGTCCCAGCGCGGCCATGCGAGAAGAACTGGATGGGCTCCATCGGCAGTAGCAGCTCGATGGAAGGAGCCGATATGCGCCAAGTACCAGAAGGGGCACCGGATACGCAGCACTTGGTCGAGGACTCTGTAGCCGTCAATCGCGCTGTCTGGACCACGATGAATGCCCAGTACACCGACGCACGCGCCCGCGCGGCGTGGCAGCAGTCGGAGATCACCTGGGGCATCTGGCAGGTGCCAGAGGTGAAGCTTCGGGCG
>JAFAPL010000040.1 GCA_019247135.1 Chloroflexota bacterium
GTCAGGAATCGTGCTGGTGCAACTGCCCAAGACCCGCACCTATTTGCCGCTGACGAGCGCGGCTGAGGTTCCGGTCGGCAGCGTGATCGATGCCACGAGCGGCAAGGTTGCACTGACCAGCGCTGTGAACAACCACGGCGCCACCAAGACCGGTGAGTTCACGGCTGGAAGTTTCGTGGTGCGCCAGCCCCATGGCCGACATCCCAAGACGTTCCTGCTGCTGACGGGTGGCTCATTCGCGAGCTGCTCGCGCACCCGACTCCACGGGCCTATAGCGAGGATGGACAGCGCCCGGCCCCATCCGAGCCACCGCGTGGTCAGGCAGCTGTGGGGCAGCGATCACGGTGGAAGCTTCGTGACGGTTGGTGGCGGCGCCTCGGCAGCGGTGAGGGGCACCGTGTGGCTCACCGAGGACCGCTGCGACGGAACCCTGATCCACGTGTTCAAGGGCCACGTCGTGGTCCACCCCGCGGGCACTCGACGTACCCTGGTGCTTGGCCCTGGGCAGTCGTACTTGGCCCGTGCGCATAGGTAGCTCGCAGCTGCGCCTGCGCCGCTTCGCGCCCCGCGCGACCGCGCTGAGCATGGCTGCCACCGCCCTGCTGGGCGCAGCGGCCGGCCTGGCGGTAGTGCTCGTCCCGCTGCTGGGACCGATAGAGCAGGACACCATGGCGGCCCGCTTCGCTCTGAGGCCGAGCAGCCATCCACGAGACATCGTAATCGTCGCGATCGATGATCGGTCGTTCGCGAGCCTGCAGGAGCGCTGGCCGTTCCCGCGGTCCTGGCACGGCATCGTCCTCAAACAACTGCACCGCGCCGGTGCCCGCGCGGTGTTCTACGACGTGCAGTTCACCGAACCGACGACGCCTCAGCAGGACGATGCGCTGTTCAACTCCCTCGGCAACACGGGTGGGGCGATCCTCGCCACGACGGAGACAAATGGCCACGGCCACACCGACGTTCTGGGTGGCGATGCCAACCTCGCCCTGGTGCATTCCCGCGCGGCGGTCAGCGCTTTCCCGGTGGGTACAGGCGGTGTGATCGACCGGGTTCCGTACGAGTACGGGCGCGTGCCCACAGCAGCGGTCGCAGTCGCGACCAGAGTGCAAGGACATCCGCCATCGCGTTCGCCGTTTGGAAGCGACGGCGCGTATATCGATTACCAGGGACCCCCCGGGACATTTCCAACTATCTCGTTCGCCGACGTCCTGCGGGGGCGGTTCAAACCCGCAGAGGTGCGCGGGAAAGTGGTGGTGGTTGGCGCCACCTCGCCGAGCCTGCAGGATCTGCACGCCACGCCGATGTCCAGCCATCAGCTGATGAGCGGACCCGAGATCCAGGCCAACGCGATCTGGACCGTCCTTCACGACTCGCCGTTACGTGCCGCTCCACTCGGAGCAGGGATCGTGTTGGTGCTGCTGGCCGCGGCGTTGTCGCCGCTGATCCGACTGCGCCGCACGGCAGGGGCGGTAGCGGTGGTCACACCGATCGCGGCGATCGCTTACCTGGTCGGTGCTCAGGTCGCGTTCGACGCCGGCATTGTCGTCCCAATCCTGGGACCGCTCACCGCGTTGACGGTGACAGCAATCGCGTCCCTGGTGGCCAGCCATCTGCTACTGACGCGCGAGCTTCAGGCCACCCAGCTGGAGATCGTGCTGCGTCTGGGCCGAGCCGCGGAGTCCCGAGATGGCGGAACTGCGCGTCACCTAGAGCGAATGGCCTTCCTGTGCGAGAAGCTCGCGCTGGCCGCAGGACTGAGCCGCCGCGAGGCCAGGCTGGTGCGTCAAGCGAGCGCCCTGCACGACGTTGGCAAGATCGCGATCCCGGACCACGTGCTGCTGAACACCGGCCGGCTGGAGAGCCAAGAGCGCGAGATCATGAACCAGCACGCAGAGTCGGGCGCGCAGATGCTTGATGGGTCGCCCACCAGCCTGGTGCAGATCGCTCAGATGATCGCGCTCACCCATCACGAACGCTGGGACGGAACCGGCTATCCGGCCGGCCTGTCCGGCGAACAGATCCCGCTCCCAGGGCGAATCTGCGCGATCTGCGACGTGTTCGACGCGCTGGTCAGCCGCCGGCGCTATAAACAACCGTGGGGGCTCGAGGCGGCGTTAGCAGAGATCGAGCAAGGTGCCGGCTGCCAGTTCGATCCCCGATTGACCAAGCTGTTCCTGAGGATCGCACCGCGCCTGTACCGGCAGCTCGCGGCGAGCGGCGACCCTGACCTGAGCGATCTGCCTGGCGCGGAGGAGGCATACGCCGATCCGCACATCCCAGCGGAACCGTCCGCGGACACCGCTTACACGCTGACGCGCTGAGCGCCTACCGTCAGCAACGGCGAAGAGCCGCGGCTCTCTGGCCGGGCTGCGCACGCGCGCACGGCATCATCCAGTGGCGGCGGGGTATTTGTCGTGGTGGTGCCACCAT
>JAFAPL010000063.1 GCA_019247135.1 Chloroflexota bacterium
CGGTCGGAGCAAAGCCAAGTACGAGCAGGTGTACGCCGATTCCGAGGTCCGCGTTCTCGAAAACACGGCTGCATTCCCGCGTGCCTTCCTCGTCGGCCGTGCCGTCACCTCACCCACGCTTGGTAGCGCGCTCGGGCAGATGGTTCACCAGCCGTTCGATCCGCGCAGCGAGGTGATGCTGGCCGCCGATACCGACGCGGCCGCGGCGGCGAGCGTCGCCAACAACGACCCGGCCAGCAGTGAGCCGCCGGGCAGCGTACAGATCCAGAGCTACTCGGCGAACGAGGTGCGGATGCATGTCAGCGCAAGCCGCAACGCGCTGCTCGTGCTCTCCGATACGTATTACCCGGGCTGGAGTGCCAGCGTGGACGGACAGCCGCAGCCCGTCTTTCGTGGCAACGTGCTGTTTCGAGTCGTCGCGATCCCGGCTGGCGAACACGAGGTCGACATGCGCTTCGAACCGGCCAGCGTGAAGATCGGCCTGGTCGTGAGTGCCGCGGCGGTGTTGCTGACGCTCGCCGCCCTCGTGCTTGCTGGCAGGATCAGGAAACCAGGACGTACAACGGAGTAAGTAGGACCTTGCTCAAAGGTACGCTGCTGTACCTCGCGAACAGGCGACCGATTCAGCGCCTGATCATGGGTCATGACTTGCTGCGCGAGATGGCGCAGCGGTACGTCGCGGGTGAGGATCTCGCCGACGGCATCGTCGTCGCCCAGACGCTCAACACGCAGGGCCTGCTCGTGAGCCTGGATCACCTGGGCGAGAGCGTGCGGACGGCTGCTGAGGCGCGCCGCGCCGGCGGCGACTATGTGGACGCGCTCGATGCGATCGCCCGCGACCAGGTGGACGCGAACATTTCGCTCAAGCTGACGCAGCTCGGCCTGGACCTCGGGCGCGACCTGGCGGTTGCGCATCTGCGCAGCATCCTGCAGCGCGCAGCCACGCTACGCACCTTCGTGCGCATCGACATGGAGTCTTCCGCGTATACGCAGCGGACCCTCGACATCCACCGCGAGCTCTGGCAGGAAGGGTCTTCGAACGTCGGGATCGTGCTGCAGGCGGCGCTGTATCGGACCGCCGCGGACGTCGAGGCCGCCATCGAACTCGGCACGTCGGTGCGGCTGGTGAAGGGGGCTTACCTGGAGCCTTCGAGCATCGCCTACGCCGACAAAGCCGCCGTCGACGCGAACTACGCGCGTCTGCTGGAGCGCCTGCTCACCCGAGGCAACCAGCCGGCGGTCGCGACGCATGACGAGCGCCTGATTCAGCTGGCGCAGGACATCGCGCGACGCGAAGGTATTCGGCCGGAGAAATTCGATTTCGAGATGCTGTTCGGTGTCCGACGCGATTTGCAGTTGCGTCTGGCCCAGCAGGGCTACAGGGTGCGGGTGTACGTGCCGTACGGTCAGGAGTGGTACCCGTACCTGGTGCGTCGGTTAGCCGAGCGGCCGGCCAACGTGGCGTTCTTCGCGCGCTCGGTGCTTCAAGAAGCGATGGCAGGGCGGCGGAACGGTCAGCGTTCCTGATCGCGACGGACGAGGTCGCTTCCGTTCCGCTCGCGCCTGGCCTTGAAGAAAAGAAGTCAGATGTGCAGCTGCCGCTGTCCCGAGCTGTCTCGGGCCGTTTCGTCAGCTGCCGGCAATCGTCAGGCTGCCTGTGACTCGAGCAGCTCGCGTTCGCGCCGCCGCTCTTCGAGAATGCGCTTCGGCGGCCGACCACGGCGCGGCCGTTCCTCGAGCCAGTTGTACTCGTCGACGCGACGGGTGATCACTTCGGACTCGTCGAGGAACAGTGGTCCGCCGCAGCGGGTGCAGCGCAGCCGCCGCCAGTTGGGAACCTGGACGGGATCGGTTTCGCCTGGTCGACGTAGCAGGACTGCCCGATTGGTGGCGACGTGACTGAGTGACTGATCGGACTCGATCGAGCCGCACACGGCGCCGCACATATAACACTTCAGGTCCGCAACGAAGACCGTCGTGCGGATCGGTTTTTCGAAAGTTGAAGAAGTCATCAATTGCGACGGTCCTTTCCTGCTCCGCGATGGGCGCCTGGCTGCCGCAACGGACATGCCGGACGGTGGCCGCCGAGCCTGAACAACTCTTAGAACATCGAACACGGGCGAGCTATTCCGACCGGGCATGGTCAGTACAGACCCGTACAAAGGTCCGGGTGACAGTAGGGGTATGCCTGACTGCGAGGCCGGCCGATGTAGCGATACGGTGGAAATAATGTCGACGAAACTGGTCGAACGAGGTGCGCGCATTCGGCGGACCAAGTGGGTCGAGCTGTCGTGTCTGTTGTGTGGTGAGGCGGTGGCCACCCTGGAAGGTGGGGCCGTGTTGCGTCCGCGGACGTCGAACAGCGCCCGGGTGATTGGCGCGCGGGTGGTGTGTGGTCGGTGTGGCGGCAGTCTGTCGCCGACCGACCAGGGAGAACGAGTCCACTTCGTCTAAGACGCATTCGAGGTCCTTTCTTGTTGCAGCCGGCCGGCGCCTCGTGAGCCGCGCCGGCTGATTTGTTTGTCAGTTCCAGATGGTGCGTGGACCTGGCGCGCTCGGCGGCCGCGGGGGCGCGAGGTTGTGCCGTTTCACGTCTCGAGGTCGATGAGGAGGGCCCGGTCGCGCGCTGGGCAGCGCTCGCAGATGCGCGCCGCGCATGTGCGCTTGAACAAATGCAGCAGGCCCTGTTGCTGGTTGGCGCCGCGGAAGCGGACACCCGGGCTGCTGAGCTGCTCGGCCATATAGCGAATCACGCGATTCGGCGGCTCGCCTGGCAGCCGCCGCCACACGGCTTCGGCTTCGTCGGCGAGGCCGGCGGCGGCGGCGAACGGCACCAGCACGTTGATGGCGATCACCTGAGCACGACCGCGGCCGATCCAGGGCGAGGCCTGAGCGAAGCGCCACAAGCGCGGGTGGCGCATGTGGGCCGCGGCGTGGACGGCAGCCAGGACGTGCTCGGCGGGCCCTCGCGCCAGGCCAGGCAGGTGCTCGGACGCTCCTGGCGCTCTGCAAGGGACGTGCTCAGCCACCGCGGACGCGACGGAGCTTGCGTGCTTGGCCGCACCCGCCTTCGGTCGCACCCGGCACGCGCCCTCGGCTGGGCCGCTGGGCGGCGGCTCCAGCCAGCGCATCGCCAGCTGGGCCAGCCCACGGCAGCGCTCGGCCGGCGCATTGGCCGCCCGTAGCTGCGCGCGATCCCAACTATGGGCGCGCAACGCCTGACGCAGGCCGCGTTCGTCTTGCAGCCGCCGCCAGTGATGCGCCTCGGGCAGGCTCGCCTCCTTCACCAGCCCCGCCGTGCCGAGTAACAGCCCGGCCAGGGCGACCGGGCCGCGCTCGCGCGCGACCTGCGCTGCCTCGGGCCACGTCACCGCCTCGACCAGCTCAGCGAACTGACGCGTGTTGCGGCGGTAGCCCAGCGCCTCGGCGATGGCGCGCCAGACCACCTGGTCCGCCGCGGCTACCGCGAGGTCGCCTTCGAAGCGAGCGACGCGTTGGGCGTAACGCTCCCAACCCGCGGCGTCCACCACGGCCGTGAGCCACGGCGCGTGGCGCACGCACGGGCCCGGCTCGAGCGCCCGCGCTAGCGACGCCGCCGTCGCTGGCATGCCCGGCCCTGCCGTCCCGAAGCCGAAGCCGGGCCCGGGTGGCAGCGGCTGCACGTGCAGCTCGACCGTCGGCACATGCCCGCCAGTGCCATCCAGCGCCACCGCATCGGCGTGCAGGACGACGTGCAGCACCACGTGCGCGTAGGCCGGGTCCCGCGCGTGGCGGTGGCCGCTCCACGCGCGGGCCCGACAATGTACCTCCACGTCGCCACGGACCAGCGTGCCGTCGCGCAACGCGAGCACCGCGCCCACGAAGTCCGGCCCCGGCCCGCCCCAGCGTCTGCCCGGGAACACCACCCGAACGTGACGCCCGCAACAGTCCACCAGCCACGGGCCGGCATAGCGCCGCGCCTGCCACGCATCGGCCAGGTCCGCCTCTGAATGCACCTCTGGCCCAGGTCGCCAGGCGAGCGGTACAGCGTCTGAAGGTTTCCACAGCCCCAGCCTGCTGGAGGGGGCGTCACGTGGAGCGTCACGCGGGGCGTCACGCGGCTTGGAAAAGTGTCACAAAATGGGCGAATTTGGCCCAGTCTGCGGCATTGTGCGCAATTGTGCGTCACTCGGCCGTCGGGGGCCGCACATTCAAAACGGTTTGACTACTCGGAGCGGGCCGGTGCGGGCCATGAGCCAAGCACCTTCAGAAACACCGTGTGTTCTTCCGCCTTGCGCAATGCACGCCGCACCCGCACTTCCGACAGGTGCCCGTCCAGCTCTACGAAGAACACGTAATCCCACGCTCGGCGGCGGGACGGACGCGACTGAATGCTCGACAAATTCACCTCGTTGGCCGAAAACGCGTCGGCTAGATCGCGCAACGCGCCAATTCGGTCGCGAATGCTGAAGACGACGGCGGTCTTGTCGTGGCCGGTCGCACCTTCGCTCGGCGCGCGGGCGAGCACGAGAAAGCGCGTCACGTTGCCAGCCAGGTCCTGAATATTCTCGGCCAGGATGTTCAACCCGTACACCTCGGCCGCGAGCCGCGGCGCGATGGCCGCGACCGTGCCAGCGGAGTCCTGGGCGGCGAGCTCGGCCGCTTTGCCGTTGCTCGTGGCAGGCAGGACGGCCGCCCCGGGCAGATGCTCGGCCAGCCACAGTCGAGCCTGCGCCGCGGCCTGGGGATGCGACAGGACCCGTTTGATCGATTTCAGCGACGTCGCGCGCGATAGCAGCGTGTGGCCGACCGGCAAGCTGACTTCGGCGCAGATCTGTAGCGACGTGTCCACCAGACGGTCGAGCACTTCGTTGACCGGACCTTCTGTCGAGTTCTCGAAGGCGACCAGGCCGTAATCGGCCGCGCCCTTCTCGACCACGGCGAACACGTCCGCGTGCGTCTGACAGGGCTCCAGGTCGACGGCGCTGCCGAAGCGTTCGAGCGCGGCCTGGTGCCCAAAGGTCGCGGCCGGTCCCAAATGGGCGACACGTGTGCGCCGCTGCAAGGAACGCGAGGTCGACAGGATCTCACGGTAGATGCTTGCCAGCGCGGCACCGTCGAGCGGGCCGGGCACGGACTGGACGTTTTCCAGGACTTCCGACTCGCGGTGCGGGACGAAGATCGGCGCGGACTCGCCGCCTGCTTTGGCCTGTCCGACCTGGCGCGAGACCTCGGCGCGTTCTTGCAGGAGACGCGCGATCTGCACGTCCAGCGCGTCCATCTGCGCACGCAGCTGTTCCAGGATTTCGCGGCTGGCGGCGGAGTCGGCGTTCGACGCGCCCAGGTTCTGGGGGGTCACGGCAGGCTGATTAGACAGTCCAGGGCGCGGCGCTGTCGACACCGGGGGGCGGCGCGAATCGCGGCACCACTTCTGGGTATCGCGAGCGGCAGGTGGCCGTGTGCGGAAGTCAGGCGAGTTGTCGAATTTCCGCACAAGCGTGCGAGTGAATCGCCGCATGCTGCCGAATCAGTGAGGCGAATCGGGGGATCGCCCTTCGGCGCCGATGCTACGCTTCTTCGGCGCGACTACCAGGGCATGACCGACGTCCAGACCAAGCACACCCCGATCACCCTCAAGCAGGACGCCCAGGCCGAAGATCTCGAGCAACTGAAGACACGGACGGCCGAGCTGCGCCAGCAGATCAACTACCACAACTATCGGTACTACGTGCTCGACTCGCCCGAGGTCTCGGACGCCGACTACGACGCGCTCATGCAGGAGCTGCGCGAGATCGAGTCCGATCACCCCGAGCTGCAGTCGCCCGAGTCACCGACCCAGCGCGTCGGGGCTGGTCCAGCGGCGCAGTTCGCAGTGGTCCAGCACCGCGTGCCCATGCTCAGTCTGGCCAACGCGTTCAACCCCGACGCGTTGCGCGCGTGGTACGACCGCATCACCCGACTGATCGGCCGCGAGATCAAACACTTCACCATCGAGCCGAAGATCGATGGCCTGGCGATCATGCTGCGCTATGAACGCGGCCGCCTGGACATCGGCGCGACGCGTGGCGACGGGTTCAATGGCGAAGACATCACGGCCAACCTCAAGACGATCCGCAGCGTGCCGCTCACGCTCAACGAGACACCACCGGAACGCATCGAGGTCCGCGGCGAGGTGTACCTGTCACGCGCCGCGTTCCAGAAGATCAACGATGAACGGGCCGCGGCCGGCCAGCCGCTCTTCGCGAATCCACGTAACTGCGCCGCGGGCTCGGTGCGACAACTGGACTCGCGGATCACCGCGCGGCGGCCGCTCGACGTGTTCATCTACGCGCTCGGCGAAGCAGTGGGCTGGCAACCGCGCAGTCAGTGGGAGATGCTGGAGGCGTTCGCACGCTGGGGATTTCGGACGAACCCCAACAACGCCCGCGCCGAGAGCATTGACCAGGTGGTCAAAGCGTGCACGGATTGGGAGCATCGCCGCGAGACGCTCGCCTACGAGATCGACGGCGTTGTGGTGAAAGTCGACGACCTCGACCTCCAGAGCGAACTCGGCGTAGTAGGCCGTGAGCCACGCTGGGCGATCGCGTTCAAGTTTCCGCCGGTGCAGGCGACCACGCTTCTCAAATCCATCGAAGTGAACGTCGGTCGGACCGGCAGCCTGAATCCGTTCGCGGTGCTCGAGCCGGTGAAGGTCGGCGGAGTGACGGTTTCGCAGGCAACGCTCCACAACGAGGACGACATTCGGCGCAAGGACATCCGCGTCGGCGACACGGTGCTCGTGCACCGAGCGGGCGAAGTCATCCCCCAGGTGATCGGCCCCATCCTGAGCAAGCGCCCGCCCGACACACAACCGTACGAGCTGCCCAGCGTGTGTCCTGTTTGCGGCTCGCCAGTCGTGCGCCCGGCCGGCGAGGCGATGGCGCGCTGCACGGGCGGATTCGCGACGTGCGTCGCGCAACGCTTCGAGCTCCTCAAGCATTTCGCGAGTCGCGGTGCAATGGATATCGAGGCCGTCGGCGAGAAGCTCGCGTCGTCAGTGATTCAGTCCGGACTGGTGTATGACCCGAGCGATCTCTACCTGTTGACCAAAGAACAGCTGATCGCGCTCGAACGCATTGGCGACAAGAGTGCGCAGAACGTGCTCGACAACATTCGGGCGAGCAAGTCGCGGTCGCTCACACGCGTCCTGTTTGCACTCGGCATACGCTACGTCGGCTATCAGACCGCCGAGCTCCTGGCGCACGCATTCGGGTCGATGAATGGAGTACGCGACGCAAGTCTGGATCAGATCGTGGAGGTCGAAGGCGTCGGCCCGAAGATCGGTGAGAGCGTGTACGCCTGGTTCCACGAGCCGGAGAACGTTCGACTCGTGGAGAAACTCCAGGAGTACGGTGTGGAGATGCGCGACGACGCGGCGGTACAGGGCGGTCCGCTCGCCGGTCTGACGCTCGTCGTGACGGGACGACTGGAGCATTTTTCGCGGACGCAGATCGAGCAGCGCATCAAAGAGCTGGGTGGGTCCGTTGGTGATTCCGTTTCGAAGAAGACCAGCTACCTGGTAGCCGGCGACGAAGCTGGGTCCAAGCTGGCCAAAGCGCAGAAACTCGGAACACCAATCCTCGACGAGGCGGGTTTTGTCAGTCTGATCGAGGAGCGCTCCAACGGCTGATCAGGTGGTGCGCTGCAGCTGGGCGGGCACCGACCCGGTTATGCAGGCGTACCACGACACCGAGTGGGGCGTGCCGCTGCACGACGATCAACGGTTATTCGAGCTCCTGTGCCTGGAAGGCGCACAGGCCGGTTTGAGCTGGTCGACGATCTTGCAGCGACGCGAGGGCTACCGTCGCGCATTCCAAGGATTCGATATCGACCGGATCGCAGCGTTGAAGCCGGAGGACGTCGAGCGTCTGCTGCAGAATCCAGAGATCATTCGCAATCGCCAGAAGATCGTTGCCACTATCGCCAACGCGCGAGGTGCGATCGAAGTGCGGCGAGAGTTTGGATCGTTTGACACGTACGTGTGGTCGTTCGTCGGAGGCATTCAGCGGCGGAACGCGTTCCGCGATTTGAATGAGCTACCGGCGCAGACCGCCGAGAGTCAGTCGATGAGCAAGGACCTGAAAAAGCGCGGGTTCGGGTTTGTTGGGCCGACAATTTGCTACGCGTTCATGCAGTCGGCGGGATTGGTCGACGACCACCTGGTGAAGTGTTTTCGATACGGCGGGACCAGGTAAGTGCTGAGCGAGGGCGCACCGGTGCGCGTCAACAAGCTGCGGCCCGACGGTTCACTGTCATATAGCTGGACTGGAGAAGTTCTCCGCTGCGACGAATCTGGTGTGGTAGTGCGGGCAGAATTCAACGTGGATCTGGTCGAGCGAGAGTGGGGGACTCTGCGGCGCGGCGACGTGTTTGTAGAGTTCTACTACTGGGATCGCTGGTACAACGTCTTTCAGGTCAGCCAGCCGGACGGGACCCTGAAGGGCTGGTACGCGAATGTAGGGTTGCCAGCTGAGTTGGACGCGCAAGCTGGCATATTGCAGTACATCGACCTGGCTCTGGACGTGTGGATCAATACAGATGGGCAGTATGTGGTTCTCGACGAGGACGAGTACCAGACGCTTCTGTCCGAGCACGTGCAGCTAGCGGAGGCGGCCGAACGCGGACGTGAAACGCTGCTAACGCTCGCGGAGTCTCGACGGCTCCCACGCTGGCCGGCGTAGCTCGTGCAGCGGTGGGGCGCAGCGATCGCGTCCGCAAGCGCCATCTCGCTTCTGGCGTACCGACGCCGGACTCTGACCGTTGATGGTGCCGTTGCCGCGGCGGGCGTTGGCGCGATCGTATTTGCACGCATGGGACTTCGTGGCGCGGGCGCGTTGCTCGCGTTCTTCATCAGTTCGAGTGCGCTCTCACGGCTCAGCCGGCCAGAACCAGGCGGATTCAAGCAAGCTAAAGGCGCTCGCCGGGACGCCTCTCAGGTGCTTGCAAACGGCGGCGTCGCCACGGTCTGCGCATTCATGGGCTGGCGCAGCGCTTTTGTAGGCGCACTCGCGACGGCGGCGGCTGACACGTGGGCGACCGAGATCGGGATGCGGTTCGGCGGAACACCTCGACTGGTAACCACGCTGCGGCGGGTGGAAGCCGGAACGTCTGGAGGGATGACCCTTGCGGGCCTGCTAGCCAGCCTTGGTGGAGCGGCGACCGTGTCGGCGGTCTGGAGCGTGCTCGGCGGCGGCGCAGCGGCATTGAAGCCGGCCCTGATCGCGGGTGTGGCGGGCGCCCTGGCGGACTCGCTGCTGGGCGCGACCGCGCAGGGGCTTTACAGATGTAGGAAATGCGGCGCCCTGCTCGAATCGGTGGGCACACATGAGGCGGAGCTACTGCGCGGTTCGCGCTGGGTCAACAATGACGTGGTCAACGCGGGTGCAACGCTGATGGGTGCGGTATTCGCGGCTGCACTGTCGCGCATACACCGGACGCGGCGGAGCAGGTGATGGGAGGGGGGACCACATGCTTCGCCGCGTCGGCTGGGGGAGTTGACTTCTGATGAATGTGCGGTGTTCTCAGTTCCACTCTAGTCCTGGTCGAGCGAAGGGTCCGCATCAGAACGTCACGATCACGCTACGACGGCAAGTGAAGCACGGCGTCGAAGGCGGCAACCACGCGGCCGCCGACTTGAATCGCGTGCGCCTTCCCATCGCGTAACTGGAGCCGCATATGAATGAGACTCGGGCGTCCCATCTTGTTGCCTTGCAAGCTGAGCAGTTCGATGGGATCGGCGAGCTTCACGAGTTGGTGCTCAGCCACGTACGCAGCGAGCGGCCCGCTCGCAGAGCCCGTCGCCGGGTCCTCGCCGACGCCGAGGGCCTGACTTCCTAGCATTCGCGAGTAGACGCGATTTGGGCCGCGTTCGAGGTCCGGCGCGAACACGAACACACCGCTGGCCTCGCCCGAGCTGATCTGTGGGATGCTTTCCACCGCGGGCTGGACCCGGTCGACGGTGCCAGGGTCACGCACTGGGACGTACAAAAAGCTCGCTCCCGTTGAGCCGATCAGCAGCGGATGATCATCGAGCAGATCAACCTCCTGGAGCCCGAGCGCAGCGGCGACGGTCGCCCGGTTGTCGAGTGGAGCGCTCCATTCGGGGTCGCGGTGCTGCATCCATACGGTCTCGCCTTCGAGCGTCACGGGCACTGGCCCAACGCCCTCTTCCAGGCAGAACTCGCGGCCGAGGTCGGGACGGCGACGCGAGATGGCCCAGGCAGTGCCCACCGTGGGGTGTCCGGCGAACGGCAGCTCGCGGCGAGGCGTGAAGATGCGCACACGTGCTGCGCAGTCCGGTCGGGTCGACGGAAAGACGAAGGTTGTCTCGGAGATGTTCATCTCGAGGGCAATGGCTTGCATCTGGGCATCAGATAAACCGTCGGGCTCGAGAAAGACGGCAAGCTGATTGCCGCCGAACACCCGGTCGGTGAAGACGTCGACCTGTTCGAATGGATAGCTGCGCGGCATGCAGGCCAGCGTACCATCTAACCTGCGAAATGCAATTCGGTGGTGATTACGCCGAGGCCGGGTTGGGCCTACGACGTTTCAGCCTCGGCCAGGGCTCACAGATCGCGCCGCGAGAAGACCAGCATGGCTCCAACCAGCAGCATGGCCGGATACACCAGACCCCACGCCACCAGGAACGGCGTCGGGGGTGCGTTGGCGAGGATCGGCATGGCCCCCCGTAGCGCGGTCGACGCAGCGAGAATGCTGGCCGGCTGAACGAAATACGAAGCGCTGCGCCACAGGGCGTCACTCGGGATGAAAAACGCGACGCTCGTGCCAAGGTTGAGCATATCGTCGTTGCCCATGACACCGCCGAGCACCTCGATGATGCCGCTCAGCCACCCCAGTCCGAACAGCGTGAACGCGACCGCGCCGTTTGTCAATGTTGGCAAAAAGGTGCTGCCAAGCAAGCTAATGGTCAACAGGAACAATGCCGACATAATCATCAGGGCAATGGCTGAGACCGGGTCGGTCGCTTGATAGCCGCCAATGACATCGGCGATCAGCATCACCATGCCAGCCATGACGGCAACGTACACAGCGATCAGCGCCGCGTACGCCAGCCATCGGCCGAGAAGGAACTGCCAGCGGCGCATCGGGCGCGCGAGCAAAGCCAGCAACGTGGCGTTATCGACTTCACTAGAGATGGCGCCAACCGAGAGAAAGAGCGCAAGAACACCAGACAGCAGATTGACGATGTAGATGCTCGACAAGGCGAGACTCGCCATGGCAACACCTACCAGTGCACGACTGCGTGCACCAGTGATGGCTTCGGTGCCGCGCTCCTGCGCAAAGTTGTACGCAACCGCGAACAGAATCAAGTAAACAACGCTCACCACGATCGCGGCCGGTATCAACCGACGACTCAATGCTTCTTTCAAGGTCAAGCGTGCGACGCGCAGTGTCTTTTTCACAGATCGCCGCCGTGCACGAGGCTGAGAAATACATCTTCGAGTGATTGCTGTACTGGAGCTAACGCGAGGATGCGATAGCCCGCGCGCGGGAGCACGTCGGCGATCACGGACGCCACGCCCGCGTCGGTGACCGCCAGGCGGACTCGCGTTGCGTCCGCGTCGACTGGCGATCCGAAGCGTGAGAGTATGTTCAGCAGCTCGCGATCGACCCGATCGAGGTGCAGCTCCAACTCTGGTGTGCCCCCAACGAGCTCATCCAGTCGACCGGTCTGGACGACACGGCCACGGTCCACGATGGCGACGCGATCGCACACCAGCTCGACCTCACTCAGCAGGTGCGAGTTCAGGAAGACCGTCATGCCACTCGCGCTGAGTGCGCGGATCAGGTCGCGCACCTCGCGGCGGCCGATCGGATCGAGCGCCGAGGTAGGCTCGTCCAGCAAGACCAGCCGCGGCTCATGCAGGATTGCCTGCGCCAGGCCGATGCGCTGCAACATGCCTTTCGAATAGGTGCGCAAGCGATCGCCGCCGCGGTCGGCCAGGCCGACCAGGCGCAACACTTCGGGAATCCGACGCAGCCGGTCATCTCGGGACAGGTCGGCGAGGTCGGCGTGCAGCTCCAACAGCTCGCGGCCGGTCAGCCAGTCCTGAAAACGGAAGGTTTCAGGAAGATAGCCAACGTGCCGCCGCGCTTCCGGAGAGCTCGCCGGGACATCGAAAATGCGGACCTGACCAGCTGACGGTCGGACCAGGCCGAGGAGGATCTTGACGGTGGTCGTCTTGCCCGCGCCGTTCGGCCCGAGAAAGCCAAAGACCTCAGCGGGCTGCACCGTCAGCGAGAGATCATTGAGTGCGACCGTTCGGCCGTAGCTTTTGCTGACATGCAGCAGCTCGATCGCTGGCGCGACCGGGCTGCGCACCTCGCTCGCGGTCGGCGGGGCGTGCGGTCTAGTGGAGACTGCCTGCAACGGACTGGACATCGCTGGCTTTCAGCCCGTAACCCGCCACTCCCAGCGTCTCGGCGCCATTTCCGGCTTGCCAGATGAGCGCGCTGGCGATCCCGGTGTTGTCATTCAGGATGATGCCGGACCCGCCGAAGGCGCCAGCCACTGAAGCTGACTTCCAACCCGCCTTGTCTGTCGGCACGCCGAGCGGAATGGTGTCCTGCCAGTTGGATAAGGCAGCCAGCTGTGAGGCGGTGTCTCGCGACAAGGTCGGCAACGTGAGCAGATAGTTGCGGAGCTCGTTCGGGTCGACGGTGCTGGGCGAGACATCGATCTCGAGCTGTCCTGCCTGGGCTACGTACAGGCGGCCCGCGCCGCCATACTCGACGAGCGCGACAGCGGGAAAATTCGCGGTCAGGCTCACGCCGTCGTACTGCGCCGGCAACGTCATATTCGAACCTGACTGGCGAAAGTACGCGTCCGCCTTGCTCTTGCTGAAGGTGATACTCATGCCCGAGGCCGCGATTGCCTTCACCTGGGTGGGCGTGTGATCGATGCCACTGGGAAAGGTTGACGGTTGAGCGAGGCTGAGACCGGTGACCGACTGCGCCTGAGCGACGCTGCTCACGTTATTCAAGCCCCGCGGCAATTTTCCGCTGACCGTGCCAAGCTGTTGAAGCTCGTCGAATGCAGCCTGGGCGTTCTTCAGGTGGTTGACGTCGGTTGAAATGCCGTGCACCTGGTTGCCGCGGAGCAGAACAAGCAAGGCAGCCGCGGCTGCCTGTCCTTGCGGCAGCGCGAACAACGCACAGACAAGCGCGAGTGCAGCCAGGCCGAACATCGCCGGTCGGCGAGCGAAGAACCGAGCTATGGGCAAGCGCCCAGAGCTTAGAGCGCGCGTGTGTCGGGTTCGTATCTGTGGCAGGTGTAGATCCGGTCGAGCTACGGCCCAACCCGATGAAGCTAAGGTGCGCGGGCCAGATGAGATTCAGTTTGAGAGAGGCTGCTCGCGGCATCCTCGAGCCAGGCCAGGCCGACCTGCACGGGGCCCATCATGTAGTCAATCCACCCGGATGCGCTCTCTGGACGTGGTGCCTGGGCAACTTCCCGCTGCAAAGGCGTGACGGCGTGGTACCCCGCTCGCCAGTACTGTCGATCCGCCGCATCGCGTGTGCACGGACAGATAGCGAGGATGCGACCGGCCGTGATGTGGACCGCGTAGTGCAGGCGGTTGCCCCTGTCCAGCACCCAGCCCGCGCGGGAGCGAAGGGTCGTGTATTGAGCTGGGGCGTCGTTCAGATCGGCGACGGCAAGCGCGCCCAGCGACACCGCACCCAGACAGCCGACCAGACACACCGCCGCCAGGGCGCGCCGCAACCCACGCGGCGTCCGCCAGGTGGCGGACCGCGGAAAGGTGGTGCTTCGAAGAGCGTCGAATCTGATCACGAGAGCGGGCCAGTCGGATGATAGGCAGAGTCAGCCTCGGGCGGCATGGATCGCATCGCCCGCGTTGGGCGCAAAGCTTGCGGTGGTGAAAGAGGAGCGCCTGGAGGGGACTAAGCCAAGATCTTCGCAGTAATTGTTTTGGCCGCCGTTACGGAGCGGATTGCGGAACATTTCGCCACTGGAGCGACCTGCTCGACGCTCGCGTCCGAACGACAGAATCTGCGGGTGAGCCGGTCAGTGTCGGTTTCGGCCAGTTGCTCGCCGCGTGCTCGCAGTCTCACGACGCCGCTGACCAGCCGGTTGAGCCTGTATAGGCTGCCTGAACTGGACCGGCATCAGCCGCGGCCGCGCGGCGCAGATCGAGCGCGAGGCGCGCCAAAATGGAACAGCGTCCGGGCGATCAGTTGTGATCGGCAGTTTGACCAGCTTCACGCAA
This sequence comes from Chloroflexota bacterium, assembly GCA_019247135.1. The sequence continues at coordinate 14,268 of JAFAPL010000063.1, forward strand.
ACGCGTGCACCTGGGCCGAACCATTCTCGTGGCTGGCCGCGATTGCTGGAGTCATTCTCGCGCTTCTCGCGCTGATCGTGGCGCTGATCGCTGCGAAGCTTGCATGACCAGCTCGTCATCGTACGGGCCGATCAATTGCGCATCGCCGACGCGCTGACGCGGCGGCCGAGTCTCGAGGTGGGGTTCGCCGCACCGCGTCAGGAGGCGCCGCGTATCGCGCAGGTCGACGCCCACGCGCCACCGACCGTGACGTTCGAGACCATTACATCCATCACGATGGCCGACACACCCGCTATGGACTACACGGCCCGTGTGCACCTGGACTGAGAGTTGTACCGACACCTTGTACAATGCTGACGCATGATCGAGGTCAGCTACTCAGAAGCACGCGGCCGTCTCGC